>NZ_JBSFYR010000010.1:0-133204 GCF_053599875.1 Streptomyces sp. NPDC005151
GCCCACGTCAGAGCGGACAGAAGCACCCCCGGCGCACTCCACGGGATTTACCACGCCCCCGGCGCGCACCGAAGGTGCGCTGGATCGCTGACCTGTCATGATGGGTGTGTCATCACTTCCCTCAGGGTATTGGTAACCCCGGCTAACACAACGTGCTGAATGGCCCTCCATCTGGTGCAGATTCGCGGTGGTCACCGATCCCGGTAGAGGTCCTCATCCGGTTCCCAGTTCGCGTAGAAGTCGTCTGGTGACTCATCCAGCTTGACCTCGTCGCCGAGGCCCTCTAGCTCTTCAAGCTCCTCGTGCTCGACGCGCGGGTCGCAGGCCTGGCAGGTGAAGACGAACGGGGTGAACATGACCGCCCACGCTTCTTCGTCGACGTGGGTGTCACCGCTGACCCAGCCCTGTGACTCGCATGCCGGACAGGTGGCGGGCTCGTCGTGTTCGATGTAGCCGGGAGGAGAGACCCGTGCAATCGTGGCGAGGACGAGTTCGCGCTCCTTCCGGGGCAAGTGGCCGTAGCGTTCTGAGAAGACGTCTTTGGCTCGTGCGAGTTTGCCCTCCAGCCGGACACGGACTGCTTGCACGCTGTCTTCAAGAAGCTTGTCGTGCAGGGATTCGTAGCGGCCCCAGTAGGAACTGTTGATCTTGAGCTCAACGAGCAAGGGGTCGATCAGCCTGAGACACGTGGTGAAGACGGCATCGACTTCCGAGCGGTCGTATATGCCGCTGTGAGCGACGCCGTTGAACGGCGGCGCCTCCCGATGACTGCCGACCTCGTAGCGCACCGGGCTGGAGCGGTTCCCCGCCGGCGGTCGGCGCGGCTCATGACCCGCTGAACCAGACCACCAACCACGGCCCCATCGGGCCCCGCCCCATGCCTGCGGGGCGGCCGTCGACACCCCTCCGTCTTGCATGTGCGCCACGGACGCTCTCTTCCAACGCGGCCACGAGCGGGGTCGATTTCTTGCGCTCCCGTCGTCTCACTGAACACGAGGTGAGGTCAGCCGTGGCCCGGGCACGCCGCGGAGCTGCCACGCCGTGACCGTCCAGCACACGCCCCAGAGCATGAAGAACGGCGACCACAGCAGCAGATCCCAGCGCGCCAACTCGCGTGCGAGCGCGGCGTGCTCGACCGGCACCGTATGCATACCGGTCAACACCAGCGTGTCACCCACAAATCCGAAGCCCACGACACCGACCGACCTGAGGATCATGGCTATCCCGAGAACCACGCTGATCCCCAACAGCAGCCATCGCGGTGCTTTGGCACCCCACGAGCGAACGGTGGCGAGGGCGACGACTGTGCCGAGCACCGCCGCCGTGGCCAGCACCCAGTGGCTGACCACGAACAGCGGGTCACGGGCGAGCAGCCGCTCACGCATCTGCGGGGGCAGCGGATCCTTATCGGCCAGCACAGTGCCGCCCAGCGCCTGCGCGAGCTTCATCGCGCCGTACGCAGCGGAGCACATGGCCGCCCCGTAGGCGGCCAATCCGGCCCGCTCAGGCCGCGACATGCTTTGTCGCCCGGGCGTAAGACCGGATCGTCGCCATCAGCAGCCCCAGCACAACGATCCCGAGGGCGCCGTGATACCACTGCCAGCCCACGCCGAGGCCGACGAACCCGTCCGCGGCCATGACCACCATGCCCGCGCCGACGCCGACCGACGCGACGGCGAGGGCCGGCAGCATCAGCACGCGGGGCACCCGGCGTCCCACGCCGGTCACCGTCGCCATGACGAGCATGGCGCCCAGCAGGCCGTTCGAAGCCGCGAGCCATTGCGCCGTGGCCACGTCCATCATGTCGCGGACGTAGCGTTCGTACTCTTCAGGGGGTACCACCGGACCACCGGGAAAGCCCAGCTTGCCCTGCGCGGCGAAGACGGCCTTGCCGGCGGCGTAACCGAGGAACAGCACCGCCATCGCATACGCGGGCCAACGCACTTGGCGTTCGGATTCGACTCTCATGCCTAGAACCGTAGGTACCGTGGACGCGGCAACCATCCTCCGGCGGAGCGAGCCCACTCCCCCGTCAGGGGGAGACGTTCCTCAGCGGCGAAGGCCCAAAACGCCTCCTCTTCCTCAGAGGTGAGGTTCCTCCGTCGCCCGCTATTCGTCTCCTCGGCCCAGGTGAGGTGCCCCGCGGCCTTGGGCGCGATGGCGCTGCGCAACGAACCGCCCCTGGGTCGGCGAGGCTGAGGACCCGGACGCCATCAGCGACGTGATCGGTGCCTTCGAGCGCGGCACGGCCGCTGGCGACACGTGACGGAGGCGACGGAGTACGCCCAGACGCCCGGTGCCCGGGAAGCGGCATCAGGCCCCCGCCCCACCCGGGTCCACACCGGGAGGAAAGCGTCCGGCGGGGCGGCACCCCACGCACCCGACCCACCGCACCCAGCGGCGACGAAGGCAGCAGGAACCGACCACGATCGGCACCCCCACCCGGCACCAGCCGGACGGGGCACGACTCGGGGCAGGCTTCCACCGCCACGCCCACACCACCCCCACCCGGGCACAACCGAGTCATCTCCCGGGCGATCCCGCAACACCAGGATCACCCAGGAGACCCAAGCCAATCTGAGACGCTTCAGTGCACGTGCGGCCCGCCCGTCGTCTCCGGCTTGCCCCGCGGCACCAGTCCCACCGCGACGACCGCACCGGCCCCGGCCGCCGCCGCGCAGACCGTGAACGCGTCGGCGAACCCGCCCACCGCACCGCCTTCGATCCCGGCTGCCGCGACCGTGGAGACGACCGCCACCCCGATCGCCCCGCCCACCTCGTGGAACGTGTTGACCACCCCGGACGCGAGCCCCGCCTCGTGGTGCCCGACCATGCCCAGCGCCGTCGTGGTCGCGGTGACGAAGACCGCGCCGAGCCCGAGCGCGGCGACGGAGAGACCGGGCAGCAGCGCCCCGTACACGCTGCTGTCCGCTCCCAGCCGGGTCAGCGGTACGGAACCGGCGGCGGCGATCACCATCCCGGCGACCGCTGTCCCGCGGCTGCCGGCCGTCCCGACCAGCCGCGACCCCAGGTGCGCGCCGAGCCCGACCGCGACGGCCACCGGCAGGAACACCAGCCCGGTCCGCATCGGGGTGAACCCTCGCGCATGCTGCAGATAGACCGACCCGAGGAAGAAGAAGGCGATCAGCAGCGCCGTCGCGACCAGCATCAGGAACGCGCCCGCGAGCACCGGCCGCCGGGTGAACATCCGCAGGTCCATCAGCGGCTGCTCGGCCGCCCGTTCGACGCCCGCGAACGCCCCGTACAGGAGCACGGCCCCCGCGACCGGCACGAGGACGGCGGCCGATCCCCACCCGGCGTCCCCCGCCTTGACCAGTCCGTAGATGAGCGCTCCGGTCCCGGCCGTGACCAGCAGCGCGCCGGGCAGATCGAGCCGGGCGGAGGGCTGGGGGGCGCGCGCCGGGACGAGGGCGGGTACGGCGGCGAGCAGGGCGATCCCGACGGGCACATTGATGTAGAAGACCCATTGCCACCCGGGGCCGCCGGTCAGCGCACCACCGAGCAGCACCCCGATCGCCGACCCGGTTCCGCCGATCGCCGCCCACACCCCGAGCGCCTTGTTGCGCTCCGCGCCGTGGAACGAGGTGGTGACGAGGGACAGGGCGGCGGGCGACAGCAGCGCCGCCCCCACCCCTTGGGCGATCCGGCCCCCGATCAGCACCGGGGCGCTGTCGGCGAGCCCGGTGCCCAGCGAGGCGACGGTGAAGAGGGCCAGCCCCGCAAGGAGGGTGCGGCGCGCGCCGAGGGCGTCGGCGAGCCGGCCGCCGAGCAGCATCAGCCCGCCGAAGCAGAGGGTGTAGGCGGTGACGACCCAGGTCAGGGCGGTGCGCCCGAGGTGCAGGTCGGCGGCCATGTCGGGCAGTGCGACGTTCACGACGGTGATGTCGAGGACGAGCATGAACTGCGCGACGCAGACGAGGGCGAGTGTCGCCCAGCGACGCGGGTGGGCGGGCGGATGCCCGGCCTGATGCTCGGCCGGATGCTGTACGTGCGTCTGATGCGGACTCATGAACTGAACTGTACGGATCAGTTCATATGAACTCAACTGTTCAGTTCAACTGACTGTTAGCCTTGCCCCATGACCATGCAGAGCAGCCGCCGGGGGAACGCCAAGCAGCCCCCCGGCGGACCGCGCGCCGAGGCCAAGCGGCGGGCCATCGTCAAGGCCGCCCGTGAGGCGTTCCTGCGGGAGGGGTTCGGCGTCGGGATGGACGCCATCGCCGCCGAGGCGGGCGTGTCGAAGGTGACCGTCTACAACCACTTCGGCAGCAAGGAAGCGCTGTTCACGGCCGTCATCGCGGGCGCACTGGACGAGCCCCTGGGCGGCCCTTCGGCCACCGCGCTGGCCGGACTCGCCGACGCCGACGACCTGCGCACCGCCTTCGTCGAGGCGGCCCGCACCTGGGTGGCCGCCGTCCGCGACAACGCCGACGTCATCGCCCTGCGCAACCTCGTCGCCGGCGAACTGCACCGCTTCCCGGAGCTGGCGAACGCCTGGCAGGGCCACGGCCCCGAGGGCCACCACCCCGCCGTCGCCGACGCCCTGCGCACCCTCGCCGACCGGGGCCGCCTGACCATCCCGGACCTGGAGACGGCGATCATCCAGCTGTACGCGCTGCTGGTCTTCCCGCACCTGGTCTTCAGCTCGTACGGCACGGCCATCGACGACCCGGTCACGGACCGCCTGATCACCAGCGGCGTCGACATGTTCCTGGGCCACTACGCCCCGGCGGGGCCCACCGGCTGAACGCCCCCGCCGTCTCGGTTTCGCCGAACGCCGCACATCCGTCGCACATCCGTCGCACACAAGGGACCTGCCATGGGATCGTCACCACAAGTCGGCCAGCCCGTCCAGGACTTCACACTGCCGGGCGGAACGCTCGCCGGAGGCACGTTCGAACGCCGCGACTACACGCTGTCGGACGCCCGCGGCCGTACCGTCGTCCTCGCCTTCTACCCCGGCGACAACACGGCCGTCTGCACCAAGCAGCTCTGCTCGTACTCCTCCGGCATGGAGACCTTCACCGGTCTCGACGCGGAGGTCTGGGGAATCAGTCCACAGGGTGTGGACAGTCACGAGTCGTTCGCCCGCACGTACGGTCTGCGGATGCCGCTGCTCGCGGACACCGGGCGGGAGGTCGCCCGGGCGTACGGGATCACGGCGCCCGGGATCGGGGTGCGCCGCGCCGTGTTCCTGATCGGGCCGGACGGCGTGCTGCGGTGGAAGCATGTCGCGGTCCTCGGCGCCACCTTCCAGTCGCTGGACACGCTCGCCGACCACATCTCCGGCACCAAGAACGAGTAAAAGATTGCCGGACCCCGGCAATGTCACAGCCCGAGTGTGTATGGCATCATCCAGCCAGCTCGACGGAAACATTCGGGGGATTTCGCAGATCGGGAAAGGTGACCACATGACCTTGTTTCTCGGTCTGGGCATTGCGGGGGTCGTGCTCCTCGCCCTCTCCCTGATCTTCGACGGAATCCTCGAAGGGCTCTTCGGGGGCGTACTCGACGGGCTTTTCGACGGCCTCCTGTCCCTCCCCGTCATTGCCGGATTCCTCTCGATGCTCGGCTTCGGCGGCGCGATCGTGCTCGGCACCACCGGTGCCGGTACGGTCGCCGCGACCGCAGCCGGACTGGTCGCCGGACTGGTCGCGGCCTGGCTGACCTGGAAGTTCAGCCGCGCCCTGATGCGCGATCAGACCGCCGCCACACCGCGGGGCGGCGATCTCGTCGGCACGACCGGGTCCGTCGTCACGGCCATCCCGGCCGACGGCTACGGCGAGGTCCTGCTGCGGCTCGCGGGCCAGCCCGTGAAACTCGCGGCGAAGAGCCCGGTGCCGGTCAAGCGCGGCACCGAGATCTGGGTGGAGGCCACGCTTTCGACCACCTCGGTCGCGGTCCGCCCCGTCGAGCGCTGACCACCCACTGAACCGAGCTGCCGTCCCCGATCGGGAGGCAGGGGGGACCCCTTATGAGCCCAGTTGTGACCGCCGTCGTCGGAGTCGTCGTACTCCTCGTACTCCTCGGCCTCGTGGTGATCACCCGCTACAAGGTCGCCGGGCCCAGCGAGGCCTTCATCATCACCGGCCGGCGTGGCAAGAAGTCGACCGACCCGGTGACCGGACGCACCAGCATCGACAACAGCGGGCAGAAGGTCGTCGTCGGTGGCGGCGTCTTCGTCGTCCCGTTCGTGCAGCAGAAGTTCACCCTGGACCTCTCCAGCCGGCACATCCCGGTCGCCGTGCGCGGAGCCGTCACCCTGCGCGGTGTGAAGTCCCACCTCGAAGGCGTCGCGATCGTCAAGGTCGGGGGCAACGAGGACGCGATCCGGGCCGCCGCCCAGCGGTTCCTGCAGCAGCAGGACGGCATCGTCGGCTTCACCCAGGAGGTACTCTCCGGCGCGCTGCGCGCCATCGTCGGCCGGATGTCGGTCGAGGACATCATCCGCGACCGCGCCGCGTTCGCCGGCCAGGTCGCCGAGGAGGCCGAGGCCAGCCTCTCCGGCCAGGGCCTGATCCTGGACGCCTTCCAGATCCAGGACATCACCACCGAGGGCTCCTACCTCGAAGACCTCGGCCGCCCCGAGGCCGCCCGCGCCAAGCAGGAGGCGGACATCGCCGAGGCGATCGCCAAGCGCGCGTCCGAGCAGGCCCGCCTGAAGGCCGCCGAGGAAATCGCCATCGCCGAGCGGACGTTCTACCTCAAGCAGGCCGAGATCAAGGCCGAGACGGAAGCGGCGGCGGCCAAGGCCAACGCCGCCGGCCCGCTCGCCGAGGCCGCCCGCCAGCAGGAAGTCCTGGAGGAGCAGGAGAAGGTCGCCCAGCGCCAGGCGGCCCTGACCGACCGCGAGCTCGACACCAAGGTCCGCAAGCCCGCCGACGCCGCCCGCTACCAGGCCGAGCAGGAGGCCGAGGCCCGCCGCATCGCCCAGGTCAAGGAAGCCGAGGCGGACGCGGAACGCTCCCGCCTCACCGGTCAGGGCGAGAAGCTCCACCGCTCGGCGCTCGCCGACGCCGTGCGCATCGAGGGCGAGGCGGAAGCCGCCGCCATCGCCGCGAAGGGCGCGGCCGAGGCCGAGGCCATGCGGAAGAAGGCGGACGCGTTCGCCCAGTACGGTGACGCGGCGGTGCTCCAGATGCTGGTCGAGGTACTCCCGCACGTCGTCGCCAAGGCCGCCGAACCGCTCAGCGCCATCGACAAGATGACGGTCATCTCGACGGACGGCGCGAGCCAGCTGTCGCGCACGGTCGCGGACAACGTCGCGCAGGGCATGGAACTGCTCACCGCCACGACGGGCGTCGACCTGGCGGCACTGCTGAAGAACCTGAAGGGCGGGTCGGCTTCGGACACCGCAGCGGAGATCCCGGCGCAGGCCCCGGCCACGGCATCGGCATCGGCCAACGGCAAGATCGAGATCACCGACTGACGCCGTTCCCGATCCCCACGTGCCCGGCGGTGAGCAGCGGACCGCCGGGCACGGCTGCGTCCGGACCTCGGCCGCCTCCCGGGGGCCGCGCACCGATCACGCCGTATCCGCAGGTGAGCAGGGTCTCCGTGCGCGCGGACACCAGGCGGCGGAAGCCTCCGGTTAAGGTAATGGAAGGTTAAAGAAATCACCAAGTGCGTCGCCCTGTCGCCGCGCGCCTCGGGAGGAAGCCATGGGAACCCACCGGACCACGCTGCCCGGAGTCGGTGTGCAGTACGACTACATCACCGAGTCGGGCCAGCACATCTCCGTCGTCGTCCACCACGACGGGCGCCGGTTCATCGGGTTCTACGAGCGCGACGATCCCGACTCGTGTCAGCTCTCCGTGGCCCTGACTCCACAGGAGGCGACCGGACTCGCCCACCTCATCGACGCCGCGCCCATCGACGCCGCACGGACCGAGGGCATCGATCTCGTCACCGAGCACATACCGCTCGGGTCGCGCTCCCCGTACGGGGGCCGGCTGCTCGGGGACACCCGGGCCCGGACACGGACCGGGGCGTCGATCGTGGCCGTGCTGCGGACGCACAGTGCGCATCCGTCGCCCGGGCCGGACTTCCGGCTGGCCATCGGGGACACGCTGGTCGTCGTCGGTACGCGTGAGGGCGTCGACGCGCTCTCCGAGATCATTGCGGAGGGCTGACCGTGCACGACACGACCGCACTGCTGGTGGAGCTCGGCTCCGTCATATTGGGGCTCGGGATCATCGGACGGCTCGCCGGGCGGATAGGGCTTTCGCCGATTCCGCTCTATCTGCTGGCCGGGCTGGCGTTCGGGGACGGGGGGCTGCTGCCGCTCGGGGCCAGTGAGGAGTTCACCGCCGTCGGCGCCGAGATCGGCGTCATTCTGCTGCTGCTCCTGCTGGGGCTGGAGTACAGCGCATCCGAGCTGGTGACCAGCCTGAAGACGCAATACCCGTCCGGGGCCGTCGACTTCGCGCTCAATGCGACGCCCGGCGCGGTGGCTGCGCTGCTGCTCGGATGGGGGCCCGTGGGGGCCGTCGCGCTGGCCGGGGTCACCTGGATCTCCTCGTCCGGCGTCATCGCGAAGGTGCTCACCGATCTGGGGCGGCTCGGAAACCGGGAGACGCCCGTCATTCTCGGGGTTCTCGTCATCGAGGACCTGTCGATGGCCGTCTATCTGCCGCTGCTCACCGCGATGGTCGCCGGCGCCGGCCTGGCCGGGGGCAGCATCGCCCTGCTGGTCGCCCTCGGTACCGTCGGTCTGGTTCTCTACGTGGCGCTGCGGCACGGCCGGCTCATCAGCCGGGCAGTGTCCTCCGACAATCCGGAGATGCTGCTCCTCGTCGTGCTCGGGCTGACCGTCCTGGTGGCCGGTGTGGCACAGCAGTTGCAGGTGTCCGCGGCGGTGGGGGCGTTTCTCGTCGGGATCGCGCTCTCGGGAGAGGTCGCGGAAGGGGCCCGTAAGCTGCTGACGCCGTTGCGCGATCTGTTCGCCGCCGTCTTCTTCGTGTTCTTCGGTCTCTCCACCGATCCGTCCGACATTCCGCCCGTGCTGCTGCCCGCGCTGCTGCTGGCCGTCGTCACCGTCTTCACCAAGATCGGCACCGGGTGGTACGCCGCCCGGCGCGCCGGGATCGGCTCGCGCGGACGGTGGCGGGCGGGTGGGACGCTGGTCGCGCGTGGCGAGTTCTCCATCGTCATCGCCGGTCTGGCCGTGGCGACCGAGCCCCGCATCGGGCCGATCGCCACGGCGTACGTCCTGATTCTCGTCATCGTCGGTCCGCTCACCGCCCGTTGGACGCAGCCCGTCGTGGCCAGAATCCAGACGTGGCGGGACGGCGGGGGCGGCGCCTCCGGAGGCAGTGTGCCTGTCGCCCGCGAGGAGATGCCCGTCGTCGAGCGCGCCTCGGCCGCCGACTGAGACCGACCGGCAATGGGGGGTGGGTGAAGGAGCGGGGCTGGGGTGCGTGCATCGCAAGGCGGAGGATTGAGCCATGACGGAGCCATGGTGATGGACGACAACGCCGCGAGGTGCGTGCCCCGGCCCCGTGACGCCGCCCCCCATTGCCGGCCGGTCTGAACCGCTCTCAGAGCGGGGTCGCCTCGTGCAGGATCCGCACCAGCGCCACCGCCGCGTTCAGCGACGACAGCGCCGACACCGTGGTTCCGACGGTGGCCACCAGTCCCGCCAAGGCGACATGCGCGGACGACGGGGGCCACAGCCGGGTCGGCGGGACCGGCTCCAGGAGCGCTGCGACCCGGCGCGGGATCGGGCCCACCGCCGCGAACGCGGCGAACGCGGGCGGGCCGGTCGGCGAACGGTGCGCGAAGAGCGCCGCCTTGCCGACCGCGCCCGCCACCGCCCGCCGGTCACCGATCACCTGCGCCGCCTCCTCGTCCGCCCACCGTTCCGTGCTGTACGCCACCGCGGTACGCAGCGGCAGCAGGAACGGGTTGGCACGCGCGGCAAGTTGGGTGGCCAGGAGGTAGCGGTGGTGACGGGCGGCCAGATGGGCCTGCTCGTGGGCGACGAGCGCCCGGCGTTCGCGGGCGGTCAGGCACTCCATCATCGCCGTCGACACGACCACCCGGCCGGGGGCGCCGGGAAGTGCGTACGCGTACGGCTCCGGGTCCGGCAGCACGGCGACCGCGGACGGCTGCTCCGGGAGGGACTGCAGGGCCCGTGTGGCGCGGATGCGTTGGCGTACGTGGCGGTGGACTGCCGACCCGCAGGCCACAACCACCGCCGCCAGCACCCCGATCGCGACGATGCCCGCCTTCTCCTCGTACGGCACCGCCGCACGCACTTCGGGGTCCGACCAGCCGTCCGGCAGCGGGTTGCCCGGGAGTTGGGCCGTGCCCACCACCATCAGCAGCGCCAGGCACACCGTGCTGCACAGGGCGAGCGTCGTGCCGACGGCCGCCAGCAGGCGGGTGGCGCTGCGCGGGTGCAGATGCTGTTCGGCGAGGCGCGCGATCGGCAGCGCGGTCAGCGGCAGTACGAGGGGCAGGTAGACAAAGACGCCCATGGGTCAGTCCTCGTCCTTCTCCGTCGTCTGCGCCAGCAGCGCGCGCAGGCGTTCCTCGTCGCCCGGGGACAGCGCCGAGACGAACCGGGCGAGTACGGCCTCGCGGTCCCGTTCGCCGTCCAGGACCCGCCGCATCCGCAGCGCGGCGAGACCGGCCTCGTCGGAGGCGGACGTCCAGGTGTAGGAGCGGCCCTGGCGGGCACGGGTCACGCACTTCTTCGCGTACAGACGGGACAGGATCGTGATGACGGTGGTGTACGCGAGGTCGCCGTCGAGGTGTTCCTGCACCCAGCCCGCCGTCGCGGAGCCGTTCGCCGAGCGCAGAACGGCGAGGACCTGGGCCTCCAGCTCGCCCTGTCCGCGCTTGCGGGGGCGCCGGCCGTCGGAGGCGGGGCCCGCCGGGGGCACGTTGTCGTCGGGCAGTTCGTTGTGCGGGTGGTGGCTGGCCCCGGCCGTGTCCATCGTGGTGACTGCCCTTCGTGCGATGCCGCGTCGGCCACGGCGTCGCAGCATCGTACTGAAGGCCGGTTCCCGGACACAGCGGGCGACCATCCTGCTAACTTCTACACGCCTGTAGAGTTGGATCTCGTTCCGGCAACGCAACGCAAGCAACGTATGGAGACGTCATGGCACTGTGGGATCGGATCAAGGAATCCGCGACGACGATGCAGTCACAGCTCGAGGCGAAGAAGAACGACCTGAAGAGCGGTGCGTTCCGCGACGCGAGCATGGCCATGTGCGCCCTGGTCGCCGCCGCCGACGGTTCCATCGACCCGTCCGAGCGCCAGCGCGTCGCCTCGCTCATCGCCTCCAACGAGGTGCTCCAGAACTTCCCTGCGGACGACCTGCAGCGGCGTTTCAACGAGTACGTGAACAAGCTCACCGCTGACTTCGCCTTCGGCAAGGTCAGCGTGCTCCAGGAGATCGGCAAGGCGAAGAAGAAGCCGGCCGAGGCGCGTGCCGTCATCCAGATCGGCATCGTCATCGGCGGCGCCGACGGCGACTTCGACAAGTCGGAGCAGGCCGTCGTCCGGGAGGCGTGCTTCGCGCTCGACCTTCCGCCGCACGAGTTCGACCTCTAGTGCCCCTCCCGGCAGGCTTTGCCCCGTCGCGCCGCCCAGCACGCCCGCTGTGGGGCAGACATTGCCGGTCGCGGCACTAGAACCTCCAGGGCCTCAACGGCCCCACCGACCGCCGGGAGCACCCCGCGGCCCGACTGACCATCGGACCGCACCCGGCCAGGCCGGGGAACGCAACTCCCCCGTGCGATTCCCCGGCCGCCCACCCCCAGGACCCCGCCTCCGTGTTTCGTATGCATCGCGTCACGGAGGCGGGGTCTTGCGTCAAGTCGGCGTCAGACGGGACCGCGCGGATCCTCGTACGGCGTGAGAGCCTGTCGGGTGACCTTCGATCGGAAAGCGGACGCGGTCTGGTGCGTACGATTCCAAGGCGCCGGAAGGCCCTCGGATGGGGTCTCCCCTGCTCGAACGAAGCTGAGAGCTTGGGGAAGGAGCTACTAGGGCGTTTCGGCAACGCGGGAAGCGTGCGTGCCAGGGCGTGGCCGCCCGATCAGAGGTCACCCGACAGGCTCTGAGTCGCTGGGGGCATGAGGCGGCGGGACGTCGGCGTGCAGGGCGAGGTCCGGGGCAGCCGGCCCGGTCGTCAGGCGCGGACCGGGGCCGACTCCTCCACCACCTGGGTCCGGGGTGCGCCCCTGGGGTACAGGACCGCCGTCACCACCAGCCCGATGAGGAAGAAGCCCGCCGACCACCAGTACGCGGTGGAGTAGCTCTGCAGCTGGGCCCGGGCGACATTGTCAGGAGTCACCGGGCGGTCGGACAGGTAGTCCATGGCAGCGCTGGTGGCGAGGGTGTTCAGCAGCGCCGTGCCGATCGAACCGCCCACCTGCTGGCTGGTGCTGACCATCGCCGAGGCCACACCGGCGTCGCGGGCGGCCACCCCGTACGTGGCCAGGTTCATCACCGTGGCGAAGATCGCGCCGAGGCCCAGGCCGAGGACGAGCAGGGCGGGCAGCACATAGGTGGGGTAGCTGCTCGTCAGGTCCAGGCCGGTCATCCACACCATGGCGGCCGCGGCGATGCCCATGCCGAGCGGCACGATCGGTTTCGCGCCGAAGCGCGGCACCAGCACATTGGTCGTCGTCATCGATGTCGCGATCATCAAGCAGACCATCGGGATGAAGGCGAGACCGGTGGTCACCGGCGAGTAGTACAGAGTCCTCTGCAGGTAGTACGTGAGGAACAGGAAGACGCCGAACATGCCGCCGCCGGCGATGAACATCGCCAGGTACGACGCCCCGCGGTTCCTGTCCAGCACCACCCGCAGCGGCAGCAGTGGATGCGCGGCCCGCGTCAGCCACCAGGCGAACGCCGCCAGGAGCACACCGCCCGCCAGCAGGAAGCCCCAGGTGTCCGGTGAACCCCAGGGGTGCGACTCGGCGTTGGAGAAGCCGTACACGATGCAGAAGAGCCCCGCCGAGACCAGGACGGTGCCCCGGACGTCGAGCTTGGGGCGGTCGGCCGGGGCACCGGCGGCGAGCAGCCGGATGCCGCCGAGGAAGGCGACCAGGGCGAACAGCAGATTCACATACAGGCACCAGCGCCAGTTCAGGTACTGGGTGAGGACCCCGCCGAGCAGCAGCCCCACCGCGCCGCCCGTCCCCGCGATCGCGCCGTAGATCCCGAACGCCTTGGCGCGCTCCTTCGGGACGGTGAACGTCGTGGTGAGGAGGGAGAGCGCGGCCGGGGCGAGGAGCGCGCCGAACATGCCCTGGAGTGCGCGGGCGAAGACCAGGACCTCGAAGCTCGGGGCGGCGCCGCCGATCGCCGACGCGACCGCGAAGCCGACCAGACCGGTCAGGAAGGCGATCCTGCGGCCCACCAGGTCGGCCATCCGGCCGCCGAGCAGCAGCAGCGAGCCGAAGGCCAGGGCATACGCGGTCACGATCCACTGGCGATTGCCGTCGGAGAAGCCGAGGTCCTGCTGGGCCGAGGGCAGGGCGATGTTCACGATGGTGGCGTCCAGCACCACCATCAACTGGGCCAGACCGATCACTGCCAGCACCCACCACCGGCGCGACGGGCCGCGCTCACGGTCGGATGCGGGGCGGGACGGCGGGGAGGTGGCGGTCCCTCTCTCGCCGCTCGCGGAGGGCTCCCCCTCGACAGGCTCCCGCGCATGACGTGAGTGACGAGCCATGGTCCGGGTTCTCCCTCGGTGCGCACCCCCGAAATCCCCCGGACCCACGCTAAAGGCAGGTCCGCATCCCCGCATGCGGGGAGGGGCGCCGGGGCCAAGGGCTGTCCCGTCATCCCCGGTGGCGGATCAGCGCGCGGCGTCGGATGCGGTGCATCGCAAGGCGCAGCGGCGTCCTCGTACGGGGCTGTCCGGGCGCTCCGACAACGCGGCGAGGTGCCGCAACTGTCGTCGTGCGCACGCCAGGGATGGCAGGAACAGCCCTGAGGAGCCGCCTGGTCCCGGCTGGGCCGTCAGAGTTCCTTGGCGGGCCAGTCCAGCAGCCGGGCGCCGATCACCGCGGTCTGCAGCGTGTAGCGGTGCATCGGATCGGACGGGTCGGAGCCGGTCAGCTGATGGATGCGCTCCAGCCGGTAGGTGAGCGCCCGCACGCTCAACGCCAGCCGGCGGGCCGTCTCGGCGGCGACACAGCCCGCGTCGAAGTAGGCGGCGAGCGTCTTCAGCAGGGGCTCCGCGCCGCCTCGCGCCTTCTGGAGCGGGCCGAGCTCACTGCGCACCAGATCGGCCATCGCCTGCCGGTCCCGGGTCAGCACCGGATAGACCAGCAGGTCGGCGGCGTACAGCACCGGATCCTCCAGGTCCATCCGGTCCGCCAGATCGAGCGCGTCGAGCGCCTCGTCGTACGACTGGACGACGCCGCCCGGGCCCCGGTGCGGGCGGCCGACCGCGACCATGCCGCCGTCCGTCGCCGCATGCGCCTGCTCGGTGAAATAGCGCAGGACGTCCAGCTGGGCGCCCGGGGCGATGCAGACCAGGCGCCCGTCCTTGGTCGTGAGAAGGATCTTCCGGCCGTCGAAGCGGGCGAGCAGCGCCGCCTCCACCATGCGGGGCACCGCATCCGACTCGGTGTACGCCTCCGGGCCCGTCGCCACCGCGACCGCGTGGGCGCGCGACAGCCGCAGCCCGAAGCGGGTGGCCCGCTCGGCGAGCCGGCCCAGGTCGCTGCGCCCGTACAGCAGGTCGTCGATGAACTCGCGGCGCGCCGCCTCCTCCCGCCGCACGGTGAGCCGCTGGGCGCGCTCGAACCCCTCGGCGAACGCGTCGACGGCCTGCTCGACCGCGGCCAGCACGCAGTCGGTGGACGCGGGGTGCGCGGCTGTGGCGCGCGGCCAGGCGGTGCGGGTCGCCGCCAGATGGAGACCGACCAGGGCGCGCAGCTGGAATCCCGCCTCGGCCGCCTCCCGGCCCAGGGTGCGGCGGGCGTCCAGCTCGTCGCGGGTCAGCCGGCGGCCGGTCGCCGCGACCTTCTCCAGGATGTGGGCGTACTCCCCCAGATACTCGTCGGGAATCTCCGGCTCCGGCACGCCCATGCCTCCAGTTTTGATGCGTCACTGACACCCACTCAACGCATATGAGCACCTGTCGGTGCCCGGCATCAAAGACGTACAAAGATTGCCGGATTCCGGCAGTGCGATACGACGGCGTCGGCTGTCATGATCAGGCCCAGCACCAACCGGGGGAACACGGGGGAATACGGGGGATACGGGGACGGGGGGACGACCCGGTAGCCGCGGCGCCGCATGTCGGCGGCGCCGCGGCACCGGAGTCACCACCGGACGCCCCATCCACCGCACCCCCACCGACAGGCAGGGGAAGTGGACCGATGCAGGAATTCCTGAGAGCCGCATCCTCCTTCCCCGCCGTCCTCTTCGGCGCCGCTCTGATCGTCGTCATCTGCTTCTGGCTGCTGGTCCTGGCGGGTGCGGCCGACCCTCACTCCTTCGACGCCGACCTCGACACCGGCCTGGCCGGGATCGGCGGTGTGCCGGTCGCCGTCTCGGTGTCCGTGATGGTCGTCGTCGCCTGGTTCACCAGCCTGACCGGTTCCGTCCTGCTGCTCCGCAGCGCGGTCACCGGCACCACCCGGGCCACGCTCGCCTGTGCCGTGCTCGCCGGGGCGCTGCTGATCTCCTGGGCCGTGGTCCGGGTCCTCGTCAGCCGTTACCGGCGCCACTTCCCGGCCGAACTCCCGCCGTCCCGGCAGGACTTCCTCGGCCGGGTCTGCACCGTCCGTACCGGCTCGGTCAGCTCCGACTTCGGCCAGGCCGAGGTCGCGGCGGCCGACGGTTCGACCGCGATGGTGCAGGTCAGGCTGTTGCGGCAGACCGATGAAGCGGCATTCACGGCGGGCAGTGCGGGGCTCCTGTACGCGTACGACGACGAGGGTGAGTTCTTCTGGGTCTCGCCGTACGACGTGACGCTCGACCCGGGACCGCCGAAGCCCCCACGGCAGCTGCCGCGCACCCGACGCCGTACCCGCTGAGCCGCCCGCACCGCCGGGCACCCCGCACTTCTCACCTTCCTCACCAGCCGCCAAGGACTGTCATGGATGCCATCTCCCTGGGCTTCGGTGTGCTCGTCGCCGTGGTCCTGCTCATCACGATCGCCCTGCTCCTCGTCATCAGCCGGCTCTTCCGCAAGGTCGAACAGGGCAAGGCCCTGATCATCTCCAAGACCAAGAAGGTCGACGTGACCTTCACCGGAGCCGTCGTCCTGCCGGTGCTCCACAAGGCCGAGTACATGGACATCTCGGTGAAGACGATCGAGCTGCGCCGCACCGGGCGCGAGGGCCTGATCTGCCAGGACAACATCCGCGCCGACATCCACATCAACTTCTTCGTACGGGTGAACAAGACCGTCGAGGACGTCATCAAGGTCGCCCAGTCCATCGGCACCGAGCGGGCCAGCGACAAGGCCGCCATCCAGGAGTTCTTCGCCGTGAAGTTCGCCGAGGCGCTCAAGACGGTCGGCAAGCAGCTGGACTTCGTCGATCTCTACACCAAGCGCGAGGAGTTCCGGGACCGCATCATCCGGGTCATCGGCACCGACCTGAACGGCTACCACCTCGACGACGCGGCGATCGACCACCTGGAGCAGACGCCGATGGCGCAGCTCGACGGCGCCAACATCCTCGACGCGCAAGGCATTCGTAAGATCACCGAGCTGACGGCGATCGAGCACGTGCGCACCAACGAGTACCAGCGCACCGAGCAGAAGGAGATGACCCGGCAGAACGTCGACGCCCGCGAGACCATCCTGGAGCTGGAGCGCCGGCAGGCCGAGGCCGAGATCAAGCAGCGGCGCGAGGTCGAGACGCTGCGGGCCCGCGAGGAGGCGGCCACCGCCCGGGTCCAGGAGGAGGAACGGCTCGGCGCGCAGACCGCGTTCATCCGTACCGAGGAGCAGCTCGGCATCCAGCGCGAGAACCAGGCGCGGGAGATCGCCGTTGCGCAGAAGAACCGTGAGCGGGTCATCGCGGTGGAGAACGAGCGCATCGAGAAGGACCGGCTGATCGAGGTCATCGGACGCGAACGGCAGACCGAGCTGAACCGGATCGCCGCGACGAAGGAGGTCGAGGCCGAGCGCCGCGAGGTCGCCGATGTGATCCGGGAGCGGATCGCGGTGGACCGTACGGTCGCCGAGCAGGAGGAGTCCATCAAGACGCTGCGGGCGGTCGAGGAGTCGGAGCGCACCCGCAAGTCGGTGATCATCGCAGCCGAGGCGGAGGCCCAGGAGAAGCTGGTCAAGGACATCAAGGCGGCGGAGGCGGCCGAGGCGGCGGCCACGCACCGGGCGGCGGAGCAGTTGACACTCGCCGAGGCCCGGCTGAAGAGCGCGGACCTCGACGCCCGGGCCAAACTGCGGCTCGCCGAAGGCGTCCAGGCGGAGTCCGCGGCGCCCGGACTTGCCGAGGTGCAGGTACGGGAGGCGGCGGCCGATGTCATCGAGAAGACCGGTCTCGCCGAGGCCGGGGCCACGTCCGCCCGGCTCAAGGCCGAGGCCGAGGGTGCGCGGCTGAAGGCTCTCGCCACGGCCGAGGGCACGCAGGCGCAGGCCACGGCGGACGCGGCGATGATCGGCGAGAAGCTGAAGGCGGAGGCGGCCGGGCTCACGGAGAAGGCGGCCGCGATGGCGGCGCTGGACGACGCGTCGCGCGGGCACGAGGAGTACCGGCTGCGGCTCGCCGCCGAGAAGGAGATCCGGCTGGCCGGACTCGATGTGCAGCGGCAGGTCGCCGAGGCGCAGGCGACGGTCCTGGCCACCGGTCTGGAGAACGCGGACATCGACATCGTCGGCGGGGATTCGGTCTTCTTCGACCGGCTCGTCTCGTCGATCTCGCTCGGCAAGAGCGTGGACGGGTTCGTGGAGAACTCGGACACCGCGAAGGCACTCGCAGGCCCGTGGCTGAACGGGTCGTCGTCGTTCACGGACGACCTGACGCGGGTGCTCGGGTCGGTCTCGACGGGCGATGTGCAGAACCTGACGGTGTCGGCGCTGCTGATGCGGATGCTGGCGGCGCCGGGAGTGGGTGCGGATGCCGGACAGGTCCGCCAGCTCCTGGAATCGGCGCGGAATCTCGGTCTGGCGGACCTGCCGGTCGGGGCACTGGCGGATGCCCCTGACGTACCCGCGTCGCGCAATGGGACGCCGGTGGCGTAGGGGCGTCAGGTCGAGCCCCGGCGCCGGGGTGGCCGCTCTGTCCTCGGAGGCCGGACGGGCTTGATGGGACGGCCACCTCCTGACCGCCCATCAGCGCCTCGGGACCGACCGGCCCGGTTCCGCCCCAGTCGCCGGACGGGCTCGAGTGGGCGGCCACTTCAAGCCCGTCCGGCGTTCGAGGACACAGCGCGGCCGGCGGCCGCGCCACCCGACACACATCTCGCAGGGAGCCGTACGCATGGACACCGACCCCACCTCCACCGTGGACGGCGGCACCTACGACGTACTGCGGCGCCGCCTCACCGCACAGGCCACCGAGCTCACCCACCGCGCCGAAGCACTCAACACCCGCCGCACCGAGGAGTTCGGTTCGACGCGGCTGAGTCTCCTGGCCACCGAGCGGGTCCGTACGGAGCGCCCTTCCGTGCCCCGCGATCTCGTCGCCGTGGGCGGGCAGTTGCTGTTCGGCTTCGAACGAGGACCGGGCGCACGCGGCGACGCCGAGGCCGGGGACGTACTCACCCTCTACGGGCCCGATCTGTCACCTGGCCGGGACGCTCTCCTCGCCGACGAGGCCTTCGTACGCGAATTCACCACCCTGCACCGCTACTACCGCGACGCCCGCCTGCTCCGTCTCCGCCGCGTCGACGGGCGGCTCCTCGCCGTGTTCCGTACCGGCGAGACCGCCGACGACATCCGCGTACTGCGCTGGGCGCTCGCCCCGGACGGTTCCCCCGGCGCGTTCCTCGACGCGCGAGGCGACCGCGACCACGTCTTCCCACCGTCGCACGACTTCACCTGGACCGCGGCGGGCCGCGAGTCGCACATCCCCGGCCGCCACCCGCACGTCGCGATCGGCGGCAGCGGCGCGCTCTTCGTCGACACGCTCGGCGGCACCCTGACCGTCAAGACGGCCGACGACACCGACACACCGCACGGGATCTACGAGGAGCCGGTCACCGAACCCCTCCAGTCCCTCGCCGACGCCGACGTCGAGTACGCCGAGGCCGGCCCCCTGATCCTGCTGCGGATCCGCCCGTACAACGAGGACGCCTGGCGCCACCTGGTCTTCAACACGCTGCTCTCCACCGTGCAGCGTCTCGACGCCATCGGGCCCGCCTGCCACCGGCTGCCGGAGGACCAGGGGATCATCTTCCCCGGCGGCACGTACCTCACCACCGGCGCCGCCAAGACCTTCGACCTCGCCGAGCCGCTCGCCGACCCGGTCTTCGAGGGGGCCGTCCGCTCCCCCAACGGCGAGGACGTCCTCTACCTCTTCCGCTCCCGGGACGGCGGCCGCGGCCTGCTCCTCCCCTACAACCTGATCCGCCAGGAGGTCGCCACCCCGCTGCTCTGCCGCGGCCACGCGCTGCTCGACGACGGCACCCTCGTCCTCCTCAAGGACGCCGCGTCGGCCGAGCCGGCCCGTGTGCACGCGGTGCAGCGCTGGCAGACCCCGTACGTCTCCGACACCCATGCCGCCTCCCGCCCGGCCGGGACGGGTCCGCTCGCCCGGGTCGGCAACGCCGATCTGGTACGCGGCGTCTCCGACTGTCTCGCGCTGGCGAACAGCGCGGCGCGGACCACGCCGACCACGGCCGTGTACGCCCTGCTGGTCGCCGACTGCATCCGCATCACCGACCGCTACCACTGGCTCACCGACCCCGAACTCGGCTCACTCAGCGGCCCGTTGACTGCCCTCCACGACACCGCGCAGCAGGTCCTCGCCGAGTTCGAGACGGTGCAGAAGCTGACCCGGCAGGCCGCCGAGGCACTCACCGGCGCGGCGGACCACCTCACCGCGCTCGTCCGCCGCATCCGCGGCGAAGCCCCGCGCTCGGCCGCCGCCTGGGTCTCCCAGCTCACCGAACTGCGCCGCGCGCACGGCCGCTTGGCGACGCTCGGCGAGATGCGGTACGCGGACACCGACCGGATCACCGAGCTGACGGCGGCCACCGCCGCCGATCTCACCTCCGCCGCCCAGCGCGCGGTCGCGTTCCTGAGCCGGGACGACGCGTTCACGGGCTACCACCACGACATCGAGCAGCTCACCGCCGACGCGTCCGCGCTCGCCACCGTCGCGGACGCGACCGCGCTCGGCGACCGGCTGACCGAGATGACGGACGGCCTGGCGACGGTCACCGATGTCGTCGCCGGGCTCGACATCGGGGACGCGACCGTCCGCACATCGATCCTGGAACGGATCGCCGAGGTCCTCGGCGGTGTGAACCGGGCCCGTGCCACGCTCGACGCGCGCCGTCGCGAGCTCCTCGATCATGAGGGGCGGGCAGAGTTCGCCGCCGAGTTCGCCCTGCTCGGGCAGGCGGTCACAGGAGCGCTGGCCGCCGCGGACTCCCCCGACGCGTGCGACGAACAGCTGGCCCGGCTCTTGCTTCAGCTGGAGAACCTGGAGTCCCGGTTCGCCGAGTACGACGACTTCCTCGCCGAGCTGGCCGCGCGGCGGACCGAGGTGTACGAGGCGTTCTCGGCCCGTAAGCAGACGCTGCAGGATGACCGCGCCCGCCGCGCCGAACGGCTGGCGGACTCGGCGGCCCGGGTCCTGGAGACCGTCTCCCGGCGGCTGTCCGCCCTCCCGGACCTGGACGCCGTCCACACGTACTTCGCCTCCGACCCGATGGTCGCCAAGGTCCGGCGCACGGCGGACGAACTGCGCGGGCTCGGCGACCCGGTGCGGGCCGAGGAGCTCGACGGACGGCTGAAGGCGGCCCGCCAGGAGGCGGGGCGGGCTCTGCGCGACCGCAGCGAGCTGTACGCGGACGGCGGGGCGACGATCCGGCTCGGCCGGCACCGGTTCGCCGTGAACACCCAGCCGTTCGACCTGACGCTCGTGCCCTCCGGGGACCGGCTCGCGTTCGCCGTCACCGGAACCGACTACCGGGCTCCGGTCACCGACCCGGCGTTCGAGGCGACCCGCCCGTACTGGGACCGGCTGCTGCCCTCGGAGTCCCCGTCCGTCTACCGCGCCGAACACCTCGCGGCCCGCCTCCTGGACGAGCACGGCGCGGATGCGCTGGCCGCCCGCGAACCGGCCGAACTCGCCCTGCTCGTCAGGGAGTCGGCTGCGTCCGCGTACGACGAGGGATATCAGCGCGGCGTCCACGACGAGGACGCCACCGCCATCCTGACCACACTGCTGCGACTGCACGCCGGCGCCGGCCTGCTGCGCGTCCCGCCCTCCGTACGGGCGGCGGCGCAGCTCTTCTGGACGCACGAAACGGACGACGCCCTCCGCGCCTCCTGGACGCGCCGGGCCGCCTCCCTGGCCCGGGCCCGCGAGACGTTCGGCCTGGCGCCCGCGATCACCGCGCTCCAGGAGGAGTGGGCAACCAGGATCGGTACCGATGACGGGCACGCCACCGCCGCGTACCTCTTCGAGGAGCTGACCTCGGGCCCCGCCGGGTTCGTCACGAGCGCGACCGCCCGCACCTTCCTGGACAAGTTCCGCCGCACGACCGGCACTTCGGCGTACGACGAGGATCTGGAGGCCCTCCGCGACGACCTCCCCGCGCGCCGCCAGCTCGTCGAGGGCTGGCTGACCTCGTACGCCTCCGCGAGCGGAACGGACCTCGCGAGCGGTGATCTCGCCGAGGCGGTCGCCGTCGAACTCTGCCCGGAGCCGGAGCTCACCCGCTACGACTGCGAGGCATCGCTCTCCGCGACCGTGGACGGCCTGCTGGGCACCCATCCGCGCATCGACCGTGGCCGCCTGACCGTCCGCCTCGATGAACTCCTTGCCCGCACCGATCAGTTCCGTGCGAGCGCCGTCCCCGGCTTCCGCGCCTACCAGCGCACCCGCACCGCCCTCGTCACCGCCGAACGCGCCCGGCTGCGGCTCGACGGCCACCGGCCGCGCGTGATGTCCGCGTTCGTCCGCAATCAGCTCCTCGACGAGGTGTACCTGCCGCTGATCGGCGACAGCCTCGCCAAGCAGCTCGGCACGGCCGACGCCGACCGGCGCACCGACTCTCAGGGCCTCCTGCTGCTCGTCTCGCCGCCCGGCTACGGCAAGACGACACTCATGGAGTACGTCGCCGACCGGCTCGGCCTGGTCCTCGTCAAGATCAGCGGCCCGTCGCTCGGCCGCGACGTGACCTCCCTCGACCCCGCGCAGGCACGCAGCGCGACCGCCCGCCGGGAAATCGAAAAGATCAACTTCGCACTGGAGGCGGGCAACAACACACTCCTCTACCTGGACGACATCCAGCACACGTCCCCCGAACTGCTCCAGAAGTTCATCCCCCTCTGTGACGCCACCCGCCGTATCGAGGGCGTCCGGGACGGCGAGCCGCGCAGCTACGACCTGCGGGGCAAGCGATTCGCGGTGTGCATGGCAGGCAACCCGTACACCGAGTCCGGCGAACAGTTCCGGATCCCGGACATGCTCGCGAACCGGGCCGACGTGTGGAACCTGGGCGAGGTGCTGAGCGGCCGCGACGACGTCTTCGCGCTGAGCTTCATCGAGAACGCGTTGACCGCCAACCCGGTGCTGGCTCCCCTCGCCGGCCGCTCCCGCGAGGACCTCGCGCTGCTCGTCCGCCTGGCCTCCGGCACGGACCCTTCCCCAAGCTCTCAACTCCGTTCGAGCAGGGGAGACCCCATCGCGCGCGCGGACCGCCTCGACCACCCGTACACCCCCGCCGAGCTGGACAGGATCACCTCGGTCCTGCGTCACCTCGTGACCGCCCGCGACACCGTTCTCGCCGTGAACGCCGCGTACATCGCCTCGGCCGCGCGGACCGACGCGACGCGCACCGAGCCGCCCTTCCGGCTGCAGGGCTCGTACCGCAACATGAACAAGATCGCCGAGCGGATCGTGCCCGTGATGAACGACGCCGAACTGGCCGCCGTCATCGACGACCACTACGCGGGCGAGGCCCAGACCCTCACCACGGGCGCCGAGTCCAACCTGCTGAAACTGGCGGCTCTGCGCGGCACCCTCACCGCCGAACAGGCGGACCGATGGGCGGCGATCACCGCCTCGTACGTGCGCACCCAGGCGCTCGGCGGCCCGGACGGCGCTTCCCCGACCTCTCGGCCCCATCCGAGCAGCGCAGACAACGTCTCGCGGGCGGTCGCGGCGCTGGGCCTGCTCTCCGACCGGATCGCGGCGGTCGAGGCGGCGATCGTCCGGGCGTCGGACCCACGTCATCTGCTCGCGGGCCCGGAGCAGTCCGCCCGGCACGCGGCTCCACGCACCCGAACGACACACGAAGATCACTGACCGGCCGGAATGAGTCGAACACCCGGAGGTGCGCAAGGCATGCTGGGATTCGTGTCCACACTTCCCCAGCAACCCCAACGCTCCCCCCTCAGCGGCCACATGGTCATCTGCGGCGACGACGCACTCGCCCGGCGGCTGGCGGTGGAGCTGCGGTACGTCTACGGAGAGCGGGTAACACTCCTTCTCCCGCCGGGGCGCGATCCGCGCCGACCTGAGCTGCCGCTGACCCAGCGCGGCCGTGCGGCAACGCTGTTCGGCCGGATGTCGGCGGCGATGAACCGCAACCTGGGCAACGGTGGCAACGGGACCACCGGCAGCCCCGGAGGCTCCGACAACGACACCAACGCCGGCGTCGAGGCGGTCCGTATCCTGGAGGCTGCGGAGCCGTCCGACGAGGCCTTCGAGGAAGCGGGCGTGGACACCGCCGCCGCGCTCGCACTCGTCTACGACGACGACGAGCGCAACATCCGCGCCGCGCTGACCGCCCGTCGCCTCAACCCCCGCGTCCGGCTGGTCATCCGGCTCTACAACCGCAAGCTCGGGCAGTACCTGGAGACCCTTCTCGACCAGGCCGCCGCGGTCGCCGTCCCCGGACTCGACCCGACGGCGCTGGACGCGTCCACCACCGTCCTCTCCGACGCGGACACCGCCGCCCCGGCACTCGCCGCGACCGCGCTCACCGGTTCCAGCAAGGTCGTTCAGGCGGAGGGCCTGCTCCTGCGGGCCGTCGAACGCACCCCGCCCCGGCAGGGCGAGGTCGCCGACCCCGGACTCTGCACACTCGCCCTGCTCTCCTCCACCACCCACGACCCGGCGGGCGCCGAAGGATCCGACAGCAGCGGCGCCGAAGGACCCCAACTCCTGCCCGATCACGAGCAGGTGGCCGCGGCGACCGGGCGCGGCACGGTGGTCCTGGAAGCCATCCGCGAGGCCGCACCGGACGGTCCGAAGCTGCGCATGGGGGGCCGCAGCGCCCCGCTGAGCCAGATCTTCTCCCGCCGTCTGCGCTGGTCGGCGCTGGGGGTCGGCTCAGCCGTCCTGGCCCTCGCCGTCGCCTCCACCCTCACCACGGGCGACCACCCCCTGCACGCCGCGTACCTGACCCTGCTCGACCTCTTCGGGATGGGTGACCCGGCGATCGGCGACCCCACCGCGCGGCAGATCATCCAACTGCTCTCCGGAATCGCCGGCCTGATGCTGCTGCCGCTGCTGGTGGCGGGCGTCCTCGAAGCGTTCGGCTCCCTGCGTACGGCGTCGTCCCTGCGACGGCCACCGCGCGGACTCTCCGGCCATGTGGTGCTGCTGGGGCTCGGCAAGATCGGTACGAGGGTGCTGGTCCGGCTCCGCGAGCTCGACATCCCCGTGGTGTGCGTGGAGGACGACCCGGACGCGCGCGGCATCCCGGTGGCCCGGAGGCTGCACGTACCCGTCGTCCTCGGGGATGTCACCCAGGAGGGCGTCCTGGAAGCCGCGAAGATCCAGCGGTCCCGCGCCCTTCTCGCCCTGACCAGCATCGACACCACCAATCTGGAGGCGGCGCTCTACGCCCGCTCGGTCAAGCCCGATCTGCGGGTGGCACTGCGCCTCTTCGACGACGAGTTCGCCACCGCCGTCTACCGCACCCTGCGCGCCGCCCACCCGCAGGCCCTGACCCGCTCCCGGTCCGTCTCCCATCTGGCCGCCCCGTCCTTCGCCGTCGCGATGATGGGACGGCAGATCCTGGGCGCGATCCCGGTCGAGCGGAAGGTGATGCTGTTCGCCGCGATCGAGGTGGCGGGCCACCCGCAGCTGGAGGGCCGGACGGTCGAGCAGGCGTTCCGGGCGGGGGCATGGAGGGTGCTGGCCCTGGACGCGGCCCCACGTGAGGACCGACACCCCGGCCTGACGACCGTCGCACCCGCCTCCCCGGACCGCCCGTCGGGCCTGATCTGGAACCTGCACCCGGGGTACGTGCTGCGCGCCGAGGACCGTGTGGTGATCGCGGCGACCCGGCGCGGACTTGCGGAACTGCTCCGCAGACGACGGGCCGTGACGCCGCGTTAGTCCCGCACTTTCACGAGGTGCGTTGTCCGAGGCGTGACCGGAAGAGAGAGGAGTGCACCTGACCTGCTTCGCCACCAAGAGAGGGCAACGGGTGAACGTGCCGGACGCGGGCCGGGGGGACGTTGGCCCAGACGGTGCGTTACCGCCCTGCCACGCTGCCGGTACCCGCGAGCACGGTCTCGACGGCTCGGTGACGGGCCGCTTCGCCCGCAGAGGCGACGAGTCTGCGGGCCGGGGCGGTACCCACGTACGCGAAGTACGTCAACGACCCGCCAGGGCAGAGCAGTTCGATGTATCTGTCCATCAGTGAAGTCACCATGTCCGGGACGAAATTGGTGAAGGGCAGGCCGGAGACGATGACGTCGTAGGACTGCCGTGTGTTCAGGTACTCGATCCGCGTTTCATGGATCCTGACCCGGACACCGCCCTCGCTCGGCACTGGCGCGAACGCCTCGCCGTGGTGGTTTTCCCGCACCTTCGTATGCGTCGTGTGGCAGTCCCGCGTCCCCGCGTGCGCCGCGTGTTCGTCCCGGCCCGGTCGGTATTCACGGACGACGTTCCGCAGGACGGTGGCGAAGCGCGGGTTCGCCTCGACCACGTCCAGAGTGCTTCCCGGGGCGAGCAGCGACAGCAGACGGCGGGTGACGGGGCCGGTTCCTGCGCCCACCTCCAGTACATCCAGGGGTTGTCCGGCCCGCTCGGTGACCGGTGCGGCGAGGGCGGCGGCGAGTCGGCGGCTGCTGGGCGCGATCGCACCGGTGATACGGAAGCCACGCGCGGCCTCGGTGACGAAGAGCCGGGTGTCGGCGAAACGGGGCCATGAAGTCATGCCAGTGACGCTAGGTAGCGGGCGCTCTTCGGGAATCGGCCGTTGTGTTCGGGTGAACCGGTACGGACGTCATCACCGAGGCGTACGCGACCCCGACGAAAGTAGGGGGTGGCAGCGACCCAAGTCCGATGGGCCCCGGCCCCCACAACTGCCTACGATCGGTCGGTGGAACACAAATACCGTTCCTAACCAGTGTGCGTAAGTGAGTCTTGGACCCACTGCTGCGTACTGGGCGCATCCCGAACGGTTTTGGATGCGCTGGGTTCCCGCTTTCGCTTCCCGCTCGGCGCCGGCCCTCCAGGGGGCCGGTCCGTTGTGGGTGGGCGGGTTCCCTCACGCCCCCGGTCACCTGATTCGGCCTGGACGGTCCGATGCCCCGCACGATCTCTAGCGGCGCGGGCTCCTCGCGCTGGACCTCGGCGCCGCGCACCGCAAGCCGCCCGGCTACCTGGGAGTGGACCAGCACCCGAGGGACGGCGTCGACATCGTCGCGACGATGCCCGGGCCGCTGGACCTCCCTGACGACTCGGTCGGCCTGGTCCGGGCGGTGGACTTCCTGGAGCACGTGCCTGCGAAGATTCCACTGATCAACGAGCTGTACCGGCTGCTGGCACCGGGCGGCATGCTCCTCAGCCAGACCCCCAGCTCCGACGGCCGGGGCGCCTACCAGGACCCGACACATGTCGCCTATTACAACGAGAACTCGTTCTGGTACTACACCGACGACCAGTACCGCGCCTTCGTACCGGAAATCCGGGCCCGGTTCCAGCGTTCACGGTTGGTCACCTACTTCCCGACCGACTGGCACTCCAGGAACAACATCTCCTACGTGCAGGCCAATCTGATCGCGATGAAGGACGGCGCCGAACGGTGCGGCGGTCTCCTGCTGGTGTGATGTCTTCCACCGGAGGCGTGGACGCCCTCCATGCGGCGGAAGCCGGCGCAGCCGGCCTCCGCCGCATGGGTGTGGAAGCGAGGCGCGGCCGTCGGACGCCTCAAGGCGGCCTTCGGGGAGTTCTTCGCGGCGGTCGGGCCGCCGGCCACCGCCCGGGGCGACGATCCGGAGACCTTCACCGAGGTGATGTGGGGCGCCCTGCACGGGCCGGCCGCCCTCGCCGGGGGACACAGGCTGCGTCCCGCGGCGCACCGCGCGCGGCCCGGTGGCGGGCGTCCCCTGGAGGGCCGCCACCACAGCGGCGCCGACGACGCCTGGAACATCGCGGCACTGATCCTGGACGTGTCGGCACGGAACGCCCGGCCCGAAGCCGACCCGGTCCGGCCCGACCCGACCTGGCTGCCCCGACCTGGCCGGATTCCGCTACAGCACGCCCCCCATCACCCCCCGCACCTCCGCCAGCGTGGCCTCGGCGACGGCATTGGCTCGCTCGTTGCCGGTCCGCAGGACCGACCGTACGTACGCCATGTCCTGCGCGTACTCCGCCCGCCGCGCACGCACCGGCGCCAGCTGCTCGTTGACGGCGTCCGTCACGGTCCGCTTGAGCACGGCGCCACCGCCGTCTCCGATCTCCTCGGCAACCTCGTACGGGTCGCGGTCGAGGCAGAGCGCGGCGAGGAGTACGAGCCCCGACACTTCGGGCCGGGTCTCCGGTTCGTACGTGATGTGCCGGTCGGTGTCCGTCTTCGCCCCGCGGATCAGCCGGGCGGTCTCGTCGGCGGTGGCGCCGAGCGCGATCGAGTTGCCCCGGCTCTTGCTCATCTTGCCGCCGTCGGTGCCGAGCAGGAGGGGAGCGGCGGAGAGCAGGGCGTCCGGCTCCGGGAAGACCGTCCCGTACCGCTCGTTGAAGCGGCGGGCGACGCTCCGGGTCACTTCGAGGTGCGGCAGCTGGTCCAGGCCGACGGGGACGAGGTTGCCCTTGCAGAACAGGATGTCGGCGGCCTGATGCACGGGATACGTGAACATCAGCCCGCTGACGGCGGACTGCCGGGAGTGCGCGATCTCGTCCTTGACCGTGGGATTACGGCTCAGCTCGGCAACGGAGACGAGGCTGAGGAACGGCAGCATCAGCTGGTTCAGCGCGGGCACGGCGCTGTGGTTGAAGATCGTGGTGCGGGCCGGGTCGATACCGATGGCCAGGTAGTCCAGCAGCATCCCCTCCATGTGCTCGCTGAGCCGGTCGGCGACGTCCCGGTCGGTGAGCACCTGGTAGTCGGCGATGATCACGAAGACGTCCACGCCGAGGTCCTGGAGCCGGACACGGTTGTGGAGGGTCCCGAAGTAGTGCCCGAGGTGCAGCGCCCCGGTGGGCCGGTCCCCGGTCATCACCCGGAACCGCCCGGGATCCTGCTGGATCTGCTGCTCCAGCTCGGCACTGCGGCGCTGGGCGGGGGTGATGACGGGTGCCGTGACGGGTGTGGCAGCGGTGGTCATGGTCTCTCCTCGCGGGTGCTGGTTGCGTGGAGGACGGCCCGCCGGGAGTGGCATCCGTACCCGTGCGAGGGCAGAGAAGAGGGCCGTCCATATCGAACGGCCCTGGTTCCGTGCAGATGAGGCGGCCGCTCCTAAGTGGAGCGCCACCAGTTTCGGCACGGTACGGAGGTCATGGGCCGAGTGTAACGCGGTCAAGCTCCGCACACCCGGCCTTGACTGTCCCGTACCGCTTCCCGTACGGGACTGAACCGTTCTGGACGCGGTGCGGCAGTCGCAGCGCGACCCGTCCCTGTGGGCGCAGGTCAATACACCCGGGCGGCATACGGGTTGGTGATCGTGTGGTGTCGCCGGGCGGTGGCCGGTACCCGCTCCGGGAACCGGGGCCCCGCCGGGCATGCCGGGCGACCCGGCTGCCTTTTCCCGGGCTCACCGCCCCGCGTGTCGCGAGGGGAACCGTCACATCCCGAGCCCACGGCGGCGGGGGTTCCTGCCTCAATCACGGCGAGGACCCTCGCGGCCGTCGGCGTTCCGCCCTGCGGGCAGCTCACTTGTGGGCGTGCCCGCCCACGTAGAACAGCAGGTAGACGAAGCCCGCGAAGAGATGCGTGGCGAAGACGTAGACGAAGACGCGCAGCGCGACGCCGCGCTCCTTCCAGCTCTCGCTCTCGCTCACGGGCCCTGCCTCCTTCGTGCCGGCGCGTTCCCCGCCCGTCTCGCCGTCCAGAGTACGCACCGCCGGGATCCCCGCTCCGGCGGCGGAATAGGCAGAAGGGGTGCCCCGTTGTAGGGTGTGACCAAGTAGTTCAAGGTTCAACCATTACCCAACGGAGGCGGCGCCATGGAGTTCGGGATCTTCACCGTCGGAGACGTCACCACCGACCCCACCACCGGCAGGACGCCGACCGAGCACGAGCGGATCAAGGCGACCCTCGCGATCGCCCTGAAGGCCGAGGAAGTGGGCCTGGACGTCTTCGCGACCGGCGAGCACCACAACCCGCCGTTCGTCCCGTCCTCGCCGACGACCACGCTCGGCTACATCGCCGCCCGCACCGAGAACCTGATCCTGTCGACGTCCACGACGCTGATCACCACCAATGACCCGGTGAAGATCGCCGAGGACTACGCGACGCTGCAGCACCTCGCGGACGGCCGCGTCGACCTGATGATGGGGCGCGGCAACACGGGGCCGGTCTACCCGTGGTTCGGCAAGGACATCCGCCAGGGCATCCCGCTCGCCATCGAGAACTACGCCCTGCTGCACAAGCTGTGGCGTGAGGACGTCGTCGACTGGGAGGGCAAGTTCCGTACGCCGCTGCAGTCCTTCACCGCGACCCCGCGCCCGCTGGACGGCGTCCCGCCGTTCGTCTGGCACGGTTCCATCCGCTCCCCGGAGATCGCGGAGCAGGCCGCGTACTACGGCGACGGGTTCTTCCACAACAACATCTTCTGGCCCATCGAGCACACCAAGAAGATGGTGGACCTCTACCGGCAGCGGTACGCGCACTACGGGCACGGCACCGCCGAGCAGGCCATCGTCGGCCTCGGCGGCCAGGTGTTCATGCGGAAGAACTCGCAGGACGCGGTACGGGAGTTCCGCCCGTACTTCGACAACGCGCCGGTCTACGGGCACGGGCCCTCCCTGGAGGACTTCTCGCAGCAGACGCCGCTGACCGTCGGCTCCCCGCAGGAGGTCATCGAACGGACCCTGTCGTTCCGTGACGCCGTCGGCGACTACCAGCGCCAGCTTTTCCTGATGGACCACGCGGGACTCCCGCTGAAGACGGTCCTGGAGCAGCTCGACATCCTCGGCGAGGAGGTCGTCCCGGTGCTGCGCAAGGAGTTCGCCAACATGCGGCCGGCCGGAGTGCCGGAATCCGCCCCCGTCCACCCGGCCGTCGCCGCCCGCACGAAGGAGATCTGACCCACCATGCAGAACGAGGCTCTGAAGATCGTCGCCGTGTCCGCAGGGCTGAGCCAGCCGTCGTCGACCCGGCTGCTGGCCGACCGGCTGGCGGCCGCCGCCCGGGAGCGGCTGGCCGCCGAGCAGGACCGGCCGGTGGAGGTCCGGGTGATCGAGCTGCGCGATCTGGCCGTCGGCATCGCGAACCACCTGGTGACGGGGTTCCCGCCGCGGGCGCTGAGCGAGGCGATCGACGCGGTGACGGCGGCGGACGGCCTGATAGCCGTGTCGCCGGTCTTCACCGCCTCGTACAGCGGACTGTTCAAGTCGTTCTTCGACCTGATCGACCACACGGCGCTGACCGGCAAGCCCGTCCTCATCGCGGCGACCGGCGGCACCGGCCGGCACTCGCTCGTCCTGGAGCACGCGATGCGGCCCCTCTTCGCCTACCTGCGAGCCACCGTCGTACCGACGTCCGTGTACGCCGCGTCGGAGGACTGGGGCTCGTCCGGTGACGAGTACACCGAGGGGCTGCCGTCCCGGATCCGGCGCGCGGGCGGCGAACTCGCGGGGATGATCGCGGGCGGCCGGGCGGTCTCCGGGGCGTCCAGGGCACCGGGGCTCGACGACGAGGTGGTGCCGTTCGAGCAGCAACTCGCCGACCTGCGGCTGGACTGACCTGCCGCTGCCCGAGCGAGGTGGACCCACCCGGAGAGCTTCCGTCCGGTTTGATTACAGTTACCCGTAAAGATGCACCGTGAGGTGTATCACGCAGATGTGAGCTGAACCGAGCTGGAGGCAGAGATGGGCAGGATCGTGGTGGGCGTGGACGGCTCCGAGTCGTCGATCAAGGCGCTGCACTGGGCCGTACGCCAGGCCGAGCTGACCGGTGACTCGGTGGAGGCCGTCAACAGCTGGGAGTACCCCGCGACCAGCTGGGCGTCCATGATGCCGGGCATGCCGGAGGACTTCGATCCGCAGGCCCTGGCGATCGTCTCGCTCACCGAGGCGCTGGAGGAGGCCCTCGGCGCCGAGGGCGCGGCCGCGGTCAGCAAGATCGTGGTGATCGGCAACCCGGCGCAGGCCCTGCTGGACCGCGCGAAAGGCGCGAACCTGCTGGTCGTCGGGGCACGCGGATACAGCGGCTTCAAGGCGACCCTGCTCGGCTCGGTCAGCCTGACCGTCACCCAGCACGCGCCGTGCCCGGTGACGGTCGTCCGCGACTGACCGAGTGAACTCGACGAACGAAAAGGAGGGGCGGTCCCGTTCGGGGCCGCCCCTCCTTGAATCCGCGGCGTCATTCGTGCGCGCCTCGCGTTCCACCGCTGACCTCCTCGTACCGGACGGTCCCGCCGATGCCGGGGCTTCCCCCGCGGAGACGGTCAAGGATGAAGGAGGAGACGGGGCGCGGAGTCAGTCCTCCGTCACGTGGAACGCGTAGAAGGCGCACACCCACATTGCGGCTCCGGTCACCAGGGCCAGGACGGTGGACGCGAGCACGCTCTTGTCGGACAGGCTGTACAGGAACCCGACCGAACCGCCGAACAGCACGCCGTACGCGGTGGCCTTGGTTCCCGTCGGCAGTCGCTTCTGTACCCGGCCGAGGCCGTAGCAGAGCGCCGCCAGCACGGCGCCGGTGATCAGACCGAGCGCGAGCTGCGTGCCGGTGAGCACACCGCCGCCGCGCACGATCGACGTCGCCCACCAGCCCCCGATCACGCCCAGGGCGACGGGCATGGCCCAGCTGAGTGTGCTGGGGCGGTGGGTGCGCGCCCGCGCGCGCCGGCGCGTCGGCATCGAAGCGTGTGTCGTCATGGCCGAAAGCTCCTTCCGTCACCCCGTTCCCTCCAGAGCACACCCGGCCGTGGGGCCCGGCAACTCGAATGGGGTACCGCCCGGAGCGCACCGCTGCCGTCCGCGATTCCCTTGAGGGGTGCGGACCTCTCTCTCGGTGGCGTTGTCGACGGTACTGGTTGTGCTGCTCGCCGTCCTCGTCCCGCTGAGTGCGCTGGCCGCCTGGGTCGATCTGGAGATCGACAACACGGACCGGTACGTCGCCGCGGTGGAGCCGCTCGCCTCCGACCCCGATGTGCAGGCCATCGTGGCCGGTCTGATCACCGACGAGGCGATGAAGCAGATCGACGCCGGGCCGCTCCAGGACACCGTGCGGGGCTTCCTGTACGAAGCGGTGCAGTCGTTCACCACCACCGATGCCTTCCGTACCGCTTGGGACGCCGCCAACCGCACCGCCCACAAGGCGGTCACCGCCGCGCTGAACGGGGACACCGGCGAGGCAGTGACCATCGATCTGGCGGCGGTGTCGGAGCAGGTCAAACAGAATCTGCTGGACAACGGGGTGCCGCTCGCCGACCGGATCCCGGTCCAGCACACCGAGATCACTCTGATCTCCGCCGACCGCGCCGACCAGCTGCGCCACACCTTCCGCCTGCTCCGGACCGGCAGCATCTGGCCCGCCGTCGGGACCGTGCTGTTCGCTCTCGCGGCCGTGGCCGTCGCGGCGGTGCGCGGCCGGCCGGGACGCCGGGGCGCCGCCCTCGCCGCACTGACGGCCACGGCGCTCGTCGGGCTCGGATTCGCCCTCGGTGCGCTGGTGCTGCGCGCACTGATCGCGATTGCCCGGAACCGGGTGCTGGCCGGGGTGCCGGGCAGCGACCACGACGCGGCGGCAGCGGTGTACGACGCGCTGACGGCTTCGCTCCGTACGGCGGTGTGGATCGTCCTCGGTACGGGGCTGGCGGTGGCGCTGTGTGCGGTGGTCGCGCGGGTGTGGGTGGGGCGGGGATCCGCCGTACGGGTGTGATCCGGCCCGCCCCGACCGGGCCCGGCTCGCCAACGCCTCCTACGTACTCCTGGCCCGTGGACCGCTCCACTCCACTGCGCACTCAGATCGACCATGTGCTGGTCAGCGATGACTTCTCGGTACGGTCCGCCCGCTTCCTGCACCTCGACGGCACCGACCACCGGGCGCTCCTCGTCGGGCTCGACCTGCACGCCGGCTGAGAGCCTGTCGGGTGACCTTCGATCGGAAAGCGGACGCGGTCTGGTGCGTGCGATTCCAAGGCGCCGGAAGGCCTTCGGATGGAGTCTCCCCTGCTCGAACGAAGCTGAGAGCTCGGGGAAGGAGCTACTAGGGCATTTCGGCAACGCGGGAAGCGTGCGTGCCAGGGCGTGGCCGCCCGATCAGAGGTCACCCGACAGGCTCTGAGACGCCGGGCGCCGCACCCGGTTCGACGTGCGGCGGCGCGCGGGCCGGGCAAGAGTGGAGTCCAGGACTGCGTGACCGTCAGGGTCGACTGAGAGGTCTTCCGTATGCGAGCCATAGCCGTCAGCGCGTTCCGGGCCGATCCTTCACTGATCGAGCTTCCCAAGCCGGATCCCCGGGCCGGCGAGGTGCGGGTGAAGATCGCGTACGCCGCGCTCAACCCGTGCGACTGGCAGATCGCGGACAACGCCCCGGAAGGGGCTGCGGAGCCGGTTTTCCCGCTGGTCGTCGGCGTGGACTACGCGGGCCGGGTGGACATGATCGGCAGCGGCAAGAACCGCTTCCGGGTCGGCGACGAGGTCTTCGGCCGGGTGAGCGGATCGCCGGCCGGCCCGGGCACGTACTGCGACTACGTGTCCGTCCCGCAGGACTCCGCGATCGCCCTGGTCCCGGACGGTCTCCCGCTCCGGACCGCTGCGGCGCTGCCGTCCGCCGGTATGGCCGCGGCGCAACTCCTGGAGACCGCGGTGCTCCGCGGCCACGAGAGTCTGCTCATCATCGGGGCGGCGGGCGGCGTCGGCAGCTACCTGACCCAGCTCGCGTCCGCCCGGGACCTGCGCGTCATCGCCGCCGTGCGCGGCGACGAGCGCGGGCGGATGAGGGCGCTCGGCGCCGCGGTCACGATCGACACGACGGCCCGTCCGCTCGAAGCGGCGGTACGGGAGGCGTGCCCGGAAGGCATCGATGCGCTCGTCGACCTGGTGTCCACCACCCCGGACGGCTTCGTGGCGCATGCGGCGCTGGTGCGGGCCGGGGGTGTGGCCGTCTCCACGCGGGGCGTCGCCGGGCGGGCCGCCCTTCCCACCGGTGTCAGCGGTATCGACTTCCGCCTGGAGCCGACACCCGTGCTGCTCGACGTCCTGGCGACGGGCGCCCTGGAGGGCGTGCTCAAGGTGCCCATCGACATCGAACTCCCGCTGGAGAAGGCCCCGCAGGCGCTCGACCGGAACCGCACGGGCGGCGCCCGCGGCAAGACCCTGTTCGTGCTCTGACCCGCGTTCGGAAATTCCGGAGGAGACGACATGGACGAGCAGGAGATCATCGACGACATCGGCGGGCTGATCTCCGTGGAGCGGACCCTTCGCGACCGCTCCACCCGGGAAATGGGCCTCTCCACCGACGAGAAGTCCCGCCTGCGTACGGTGGAGGTCCAACTCGATCAGTGCTGGGACCTGCTGCGGCAGCGTCGCGCCCTCAGTGAGTTGTCCTCCGTACGGTCGGAGTTCCAGCGCGCCCTGACGGAACCGCCCCCGGTCGGCACCCGGGCCGCCGCCTGGTGGCCCCTGGTCGTCGCGGTCGAGGAGGGAGTCGACGCGGAGCGTCGGTGACCGACGACAACGCCGCAAGCAAAGTCGCATGACGCCGGGAGCCCACTCCCTGTCGTGGGGGGCCGTCAGGCCGGCCGGTCCCCGTGGCCGCGGCTCTGCAGGCGTTCCATCTCGCGGCGGTCGCGCTTGGTCGGGCGGCCCGTGCCGCGGTCGCGGACCGGCACCTGGATGACCGCTTCGCGCGGCGGCGGGGGCGGGCTGTTGTCGACGAAGCACTCCGCCGCCACCGGCGGGCCGACCCGTTTCTTCACGATCCTGGACACGACGACGATCCGGTCGCGGCCGGCGTGCCGGAGCCGCACCTCGTCCCCCACATGCAGGGTCTGCGCCGGCTTGGCACGGTCCCCGTTGACCTTGACGTGCCCCGCGCGGCAGGCGGCAGCGGCCTGCGAGCGGGTCTTGGTCAGCCGTACCGACCAGATCCAGCTGTCGACGCGGACGCTTCCCTCCGCCTGCGGTGCCTCACCCGAAACCATGTCTCCGACTGTAGGCCTTCCGCCCGAGCTGTGAACCTCGTACGGGACTCACGTAACGCTCTTACCGCCCAAGCCGACACAGCTGTAACCACGGGACTACGATGCGGACGATCTTCCCGAACGGACTGACCGCATCCGTTCGGAGTTTCGAAGATCTGTTTCTGACATGCCGCCACATGTCGTGCCTCTGAAGGATGTACGGGGACTCCGCCGGGGCACGCCGTACTTCCGGAAGCAGTTGAGAACAGCGATGCGCAACACGCCCGCCCGGCCCGGCCGTGGGCTCCAGCCCAATGCCCTCGGTACGTTCAACACGATCGTGATGGCGGTCGCGGGCAGCGCCCCCGCCTATTCGCTGGCCGCCACCAGTGCCGTGCTCGTCGGTACGGTCGGTCTCGCCGGGCCAGCCGCCCTGCTGTACTGCGCGATACCGATGCTCGGCATCGCCCTCGCCTACCGGCAGCTCGGCCGGATCGACGTCAACGCGGGCGCCGGCTACTCCTGGGTCGGCAGGACCCTGCACCCCTTCCTCGGTTTCCTCAGCGGCTGGGCGCTGGTCGTCGCGGCGACCCTGTTCATGGTCGCCGGATCGCTGCCCGCAGGGACGATGACGCTGACCGTCATCGACTCGCGCTCCGCCGACAACACGACACTCGCCACCCTCATCGGGGCGGGCTGGTTCCTGCTGATGCTGCTCGTCGTGCTCGGCGGGGCCCGGCTCAGTGCCCGAACCCAGCTGCTCATCTCCGGGGTCGAGCTGGCGATCCTGCTGCTCTTCGCGGTCGTCGCGCTGGTCCGCGGCTCCACGGACACCGGGGCCGGTGCCGCACAGGCCTTCGAATGGTCCTGGCTCGGCTTCGGGCACTTCGACGGGGTCTCCGGCTTCGCCTCCGGCGCGCTGATCGCCGCGTTCTACTACTGGGGCTGGGACGTCACCGGCAACCTCAGCGAGGAGACCCGCGACAGCCGCCGCACCGCGGGGCTGGCCGGGATCGTCGGCGTGCTCACCGTCTTCGCGCTCGTCGAAGTGTTCGCGATCGCGGTGAACGTGATCCTCTCCGTCGACGACATCCAGCAGCACAGCGCCAACGTACTGACCGTGCTCGGGGAGAAGGTGTGGCCCGGCGTCGGCGGAAAACTTCTGGTGGTGGCGGTGATGCTGTCCACCGTCGCGACCCTGCAGACCACGCTCATCCAGGTCACGCGCTCCCTGTTCGCGATGGGCCGCGACCGCACGATGCCCGCCGCGTTCGGCCGGGTGCACCGCAGCTGGAACACGCCGTGGGTGGCTGTCGCGGCCGTGGGCGGGGTCGCCCTCGTCCTGATCCTCGCCTCGCTCGCCCTCGGCCGCGTGCAACGGATCCTGGGTGTGGCCGTGCAGGCCATCGGGCTGCAGATCGCCGTGTACTACGGGCTCGCGGGGCTGGCCGCCGTCGTCGCGTACCGCAAACTGCTCCTCCGCTCGGTCCCGGACTTCGTCCTCGGCGGGCTCTGGCCGCTGGCCGGCTCGCTCTTCATGTTCTGGATCTTCTTCGAGGCGCTCGGCGACTTCAGCAGAACGGCGCTCGCGCTCGGCCTCGGCGGTCTTGCCGTGGGTATCGTCCCGATGTTCTGGTACCGGCGGCGCGGCAGCTCGTACTACCGTCCGGCAAAGCTCGATGCTTCGCGGACCGTGCAGACCGAGGATTCGTCCGGTTGCACCGATTCCGCCACGATCGTCACCGACTTCTGATCCCCGGCCCCTCCGCCCCCACCAGCCCCGAGAGGAGACGACCCTCCGAGCATGGCTGTACGCCGACGCCGCACCCCCCCACCCGTGCACTTCGACCCGGATTTCGGCGACCGGTCGCTCACCGCGGCCCGCCAGGACATCGTCATCGGCCGCTGGCAGGGCGTACGCGATCTGCTGCACGCCACTGGCAACGCGTGGGCGCTGCGCACCCACCGGACCCGGCTGCTCGCCCACGCCGCCGCGGGCAGCTCCACCGTGGAGACCTGGCTCGCCGCCGAACCGAAGAACGCCGACGCACACGTACTGAAGGCGGCGACCGACGTCGTACGGCTCTTCGGGCGGGCCGTCATGGCGGGCCGCGGCATCGCCGTCGACCAGGACCGGGTGGACCGGGCCGTCCGCTGCTGCCTGCGGGCCGCCGAGGCCTGCCCGTCCGACCCGATGCCGTGGGCGTCGCTGCTGACCGTGGCGCGGCTGTACGAGGACGGAACCCGGTGCCGGATCACGAAGTGGTGGGACGAACTGCTGCGCCGCGACCCCCACCACATGGAGGGGCACACGCAGCTGCTGCGCTACTACTCGGCGCGCTGGCACGGCACCCACGGCACCATGTACGACTTCGCGCGCGACGCGGCGGGCGCGGCACCGCCCGGTTCGTCGCTTCCGGTGCTGGTGCAGATCGCCAGGGTCGAGGAGTACCGGTACGTCTCCGATGCCACGCACGGGCGGCCCGTCGTGGCGCCGCGCACCGGGCAGCAGCACTGGAACCACGAGCTGGCGGTGACCGAGGTGTGCCGCACCTGGGAGCGGTGGCTCGGGATGCGCACGGCGGGGCCGGTGCCCCCGGAGGAGGTCGGCGAACTGAACTACCTCGTGCACGCGGCCTGTTACGCGGGGCGGCCCGCGGAGGCCGCGGACGCGTTCCGGCTGCTGGACGGGCGGGCGGTGCGGGTGCCGTGGTCCTACACCGGGGACGCGGAGGCGCAGTTCACGCGGTGGCGCCGCCAGGTCGCCACCGCGTGAACCCTTGCGCGGGCGGGGCTCAGACGCCGATGTCGCTGCCGTCCTCGCGCCAGACGGCGACGACCGACGGGCGCACGATCCTGCCCGGACCGTCCGGCCAGCTGCTCGCCGGCTTCTCGACGGACGCGCCGTCGATCTCGCCCGGGTGCTGCACCGCGACAAGCACCCGGCGGTCCTGGACCAGCGGACCGCAGGTCTCGGCGCCGCTCGGCACGGTCAGGAACTGCTTGAGCTCACCGCGCCGCTCGCCCTGGGTGGCGACCCCGAAAAGGCCGTCGTGCGAGCCGAGCTGGTTGCCGTCCGTGGCGATCCACAGGTTGCCGTGCGGGTCGAACGCCACGTTGTCCGGGCAGGAGATGGGGCTGACCTTCTCCTTGGGGAAGCCGGAGAAGTACGTCGCCGGGTCGTTCGGGTCGCCCGCGACGAGGAACAGCCGCCAGGCGAACGTGTCGCCGGCCGGGTCGTCCCTCTGCTCGGCGAGCTCCAGGATCTGGCCGTGCTTGTTCAGGTTGCGCGGGTTCGCCTCGTCGGCGCCCGCCTTGCCCGGCTTGCCGCGATCGGTGTTGTTCGTCAGCACGACATAGACCCGGCCGGTGCGCGGCGACGGCTCGACGTCCTCGGGGCGGTCCATCTTCGTGGCGCCGACCTTGTCACCGGCCAGCCGTGTGAAGACGTACACCTCCTCGGCGGTCATCCCGGGCACGTGGGACGTGTTGCCCGTCGCCAGCGGGATCCAGACGCCGCTGCCGTCGAACTCACCGTCGGAGGGCAGCTTCCCGGTGCCGTCGATCTCGGCGGCCGGGGAGTCGCCGGTCAACTTGGCGACGTACAACGTCCCCTCGTCCAGGAGGGTGAGGTTGTGCTCGCGGGCGGCCCGCGAGTTCCCCTTCTTCATCTTCTTCGACGATACGAACTTGTAGAAGTAGTCGAAGCGTTCGTCGTCACCCATGTAGACGACCGGCCGGCCGTCGGCGGTCAGGCGGGGCTGCGCGGCCTCGTGCTTGAAGCGGCCGAGCGCGGTGCGCTTGCGCGGCGTCGCTTCCGGGTCGTACGGGTCGAGCTCGACGACCCAGCCGAAGCGGTGCGCCTCGTTCGGCTCCTGCGCCAGGTCGAACCGCTTGTCGAAACGCTCCCACTTGCGCTCGGTGGCGCCGGTCGCGATGCCGTACCGCTTGTCGGTGGCGCTGGAGCCGTTGGCGAAGTACTGGTTGAAGTTCTCCTCGCCGTGCAGCGTGGTGCCCCACGGGGTCGTGCCGCCCGCGCAGTTGTTGAGCGTGCCGAGCACCTTGCGGCCGGTGCGGTCGGCGGACGTACGGAGCAGGGGGCTGCCCGCGGCCGGGCCGGTGACCTCGAACTCGCTGGTCGCGGTGAGGCGGCGGTTCAGCGGGTGGCGGCCGACCGGCGACAGCTTGCCGGTGCGGCTCTCGTCCTGGACGACGACTACGGAAAGTCCGTGCGCGGCCCAGGCGATCTCGACCTGCTCGCGGGTCGGGTTGGCCGGATCGTAGCCACGGAACATGAGGTTCTCGTCCGTGTACTCATGGTTGGCGACCAGGACCTGGCGGCCGTGCTCACCGCGGAGCGGGAGCAGGGAGAGGAAGTCGTTGTTGTAACCGAACTGGCCCGCCTGCGCCTTCGCGGACTGCTTGTCCGGGTCGAAGGCGGGAGCGCCGCGCAGAATCGGCTCGCCCCAGCGGATCACGACATTCTGGTCGTAGCCGTCCGGGACGGTGACCTTGTCGTCCTTGTTCGGCGCGACGGGCTCGAAGCGCAGACCACGGGCGCCGGAGGCGGCGGGAGCCGTCGGCCCGTCCGGCGTGTGCCCGTGGCCCGCGAGCGCGGCGGCCTCGGCCTGCGGCGCGGCCGGGCCGGCCAGGACGGTCGTCCCGGCGGCAGCGGCGACGGTCACCACGGCTGCGGCACGCATCATCGAACGGCGCGAGAGGGCACCGGCGATGACATCACCGACGTATTCGTTGTCGCTGGTGTTCGGAATTTCCTGGAAGCAGGCGTCGCCACAGCGGTAGCGGCAGGTCAGCGCAGAGCGCCCGCCCGGGTGCGAGCTGATGAGCGGCAGCAGGTTGCGCACGGTTTTTCCCTCCATATGTGTGTCACGCGTGACGGTAGGTGCGCAGTCACGCGGTACGAGGGACTCCGCATGAACGGGGAGTGAAGTCAGGGCCACCGCTGTCCGTTTGACACGGGCGCGGGCCGCACCAACGAACGGCCGGATCCGGCCGCTAACCTTACGTATCCGCCCTGGCCAGGGATAAATTCCCGCAGTACGGACATTCATCGCACCCAACTCATGCGAAAGGCCTCGCCCATGGGCATTCGGAGCTTGCTGCGCAAGGTGTTCGGCCGCGACCGCGCGGAGCAGGACGAACCGACGACGGCCACGGTCCCGCCCCAGACGGAGCGCACCGGGCCGACGGAGTCGGAGCCCGTCGCGGTGACGGTGACGGCGGACGAGACGGTGGCGGCATCCACCCCGCCCGCCAAGGCCTCGGTGCCCGCTCCCGCCTCGCGCCGGTCCACCTCGCCCGAGAGCGGACTGGCGGCGGACCTGGTGGCGGAGGCCTTCGACAGGGCATCGGCCCCCACCCCGAAGTACACCCCCACGGTTCCGGCCCAGGGCTCGGCCCCGGAGCCGGCCGCGGCCGAGGTCTCGGTGGAGCCGGTCGCGGAGGCGATCGCTGCGGAGCCGGAAGCGGAGGCGGTCACTGCGGTGCCCGAGGCGGAGGTTGAGGCCGAGCCGGTCGCCGCCGAGGCCCAGGTTGAAGCCGCACCGGCCGCCGCCGAGGGCGAGGCCGAGGCCGCACCGGCCACCGCCGAGGTCGAGCCGGTCGCCGCCGAAGTCGAGCCGGAGGCTGCTCCCGAGGCCGCGGTGGAGCCGGAAGCGGAGGCGGTCACTGCGGTGCCCGAGGCTGAGCCGGTCGCCGCCGAGGTCGAGGTTGAGACCGATCCGGTCGCCGCCGAGGCCCACCGGGAGGTAACCGCCGAGGCCGAGCCCGAGGCTGAGCCGGTCGCCGCCAAGGGCGAGGACGAGGCAGCACCGGACGCCGCCGAAGCCCAGCGGGAGGCCGCCGCCGAGGCCCAGCCGGTCGCCGCCGAAGTCGAGTCGGAGGCTGCTCCCGAGGCCGCGGTGGAGCCGGAAGCGGAGGCGGTCACTGCGGTGCCCGAGGCGGAGGTTGAGGCCGAGCCGGTCGCCGCCGAGGCCCAGGTTGAAGCCGAACCGGTCGCCGCCGAGGTTGAGTCCGAGGCCGAGCCGGTCGCCGTGGCCGCCGCGCCGGAGACCCCGGCCGAGCCCGAGCCGACCGCTCCGGAGGCCCCGGCCGAGCCGGAGACGGTCGTCGTCGTGGCCGAGGCCGAGCCGGAGACCCCGGCCGAGCCCGAGCCGACCGCTCCGGCCTCCGCACCCGAGCCCGCACCGGTCGCCGCCGCGGTCGACCCCGCTCCCGCACCGGTCGCCGAGCCCGCACCGGAACCCGCCGCAGAGGCGCCCGTCACCGACGTACCCTCCGAGGCCCCCGCACCCGCCGCCGACGAGCCCACCCCCGCCCTCCCCCTCGCCCGGGTCACGTCCAGTGCACCTGCGCTCGCCGAGCCGTACAAGGCTGCCCAGGCCGCACTGGAGGCACACGGGCTGACCGGGCTCCGCGCCACCGTCTACCTGGTGCTCGACCGTTCCGGCTCCATGCGGCCGTTCTACAAGGACGGCAGCGCCCAGCACCTGGGCGACCGCACGCTCGCCCTCGCCGCGCACCTGGACGAGAACGCGACCGTGCCCGTCGTCTTCTTCTCGACCGACATCGACGGCACCGGCACGGTCGACCTCACCGCTCACGAGGGCCGGATCGACGAGCTGCACGCGGGGCTCGGCCGTCTGGGCCGTACGAGCTACCACCGTGCCGTCGAGGAGGTCGTCGCGCACTACGAGAAGTCGGAGGCCACCGGTCCCGCCCTGGTGATCTTCCAGACGGACGGCCCGCCGGACACCAAGCAGCCCGCCAAGCAGGCGCTCGTCGAGGCGGCGCGGCTGCCGTTGTTCTTCCAGTTCGTCGCGTTCGGCGAGGAGGACGCGAAGGGCTTCGACTTCCTGCGGAAGCTGGACGCCCCGAACGCCGCGTTCTTCCACGCGGGCCCCGCCCCGCGCGAGGTGCCGGACGCCACGCTCTACCAGGAGCTTCTCGCCGCGCTCCCCGCCTGGCTCGCCACCCGCGAGACTGCCGCCGACAAGGGCTGACCGGGCAGGTCGACCGGCAGACGTACGGTCACGGCGAGCCCGCCCCCGGGGCGCGGCACCGCCGTGACCGTACCGCCATGCGCCACCGCTATGGAACGCACGATCGAAAGACCGAGTCCGGAGCCGGGGCCCATCCGGTCCCGGCCCTCGCCCCGCCGGAACGGCTCGAAGAACCCCGGGATGTCCGCCTCCGCCACCACCGGCCCGGTGTTGCGCACCTCCAGGACCGGCTCATCGGCCCCGTCCCCTGCGACGGACACCTCCACCGTCCCGTCGGGCACGTTGTAGGTCACCGCGTTGGCCAGCAGGTTCGCCACCAGCTGGGCCAGCAGCAGCCGGTTCCCCCGTATCCCGCACGGCTGCGCCGAGACCCGCACACCCGGATACCGGGCCGCCTCCTCCGCCACCACCTGTGCGAGATCGACCGCGTCCCGCTCGCCCGCCGCGAGCCCCCGCTCGCTGCGCGCCAGCACCAGCAGCCCCTCGATGAGCCGCTCGCTGCGCCGGTTGTTGTCGAGGAGCGTCTCCCTGGTCCGTACGAGATCCTCAGGGGTCGGGTCGTCCAGTCCGATCTGGATCGCGGCCCGCTGGGTGGCCAGCGGCGTCCGCAGCTCGTGCGAGGCGTTGGCGATGAACCGCCGCTGGCTGTCGAACGCCTTCTGCAGCCGGGCCAGCAGCGCGTCCAGCGTGTCACCGAGCTCCTTCAGCTCGTCATCGGGTCCGCTCGACGCGATCCGTTCGTGCAACGTGTGCTCGGAGAGGCGGCGCGCCTTCGCGGTCATCGCGTGGACGGGCCGCAGTACCCGCCCCGCCGTCCACCAGCCCACCCCGACGGCGCACGCCGTCATCACGAGCAGCGCGGCCGCGGACCAGATCAGCAGCTGGTGGCCGGCCGCGTCGCTGACATGGTCGGTGAGGTCGTAGACGGTGGGCGGGCCGAGGCTCCGCCGGGTGATGAGCGGACCGTTCACCGCGTAGCCCGGCTGGATGACGGCGGCGGTGGCGGCGATCGCGCGGGCCTGCGAGTCCGTACCGGCGCGGGAGGCAAGGTTGACGGTGGTGAGCAGCGCGGTCCCGAGGACCAGGAACACCCCGCCGTACACGAGCGCGATCCGCGTCCGGATCGTGGCGTGCCGGACGGCCGACGGTCGCTTCACAGGGCGTACCCCACACCTTGCACCGTACGGATCAGGGCGGGCTCCCCGAGCTTCCCGCGCAGCTTGCTCATGCAGACGCGGACGGCGCCGGTGAACGGGTCGGCGTTGGCGTCCCAGGCGCGCTCCAGCAGCTCCTCCGCGCTGACCGTCCCGCCGTCCGCCTCCAGCAGCAGCTGCAGCACCGTGAACTCCTTCGGCGAGAGGTCCAGCTCCCGGCCGTCGCGGGACGCGGTGCGCCGTACGGAGTCGAGCCGGACGCCGTGCCGCTGCAGCTGCGGCGGCACGGGCCGGGCGCTGCGCCGCCGCAGCGCCCGCACCCGCGACACCAGCTCCGGGAACTCGAACGGCTTGCCCAGATAGTCGTCGGCGCCGAGGTCGAGACCCGAGACACGGTCCTCCATGGAACCGGCAGCCGTGAGCATCAGGATCCGGGTGCGCGAGCCGGAGGCGACGAGTCCGCGCGCCACGTCGTCGCCGTGCACCCGCGGCAGATCGCGGTCGAGGACGACGACGTCGTAGTCGTGGAGCCCCAGGTAGGCGACGGCCGCGTCCCCGCTGTAGACGGTGTCGACGGCGAACCCCGCCCGACGCAGACCGGTGGCGACGAGCTCCGCCAGGATCTCCTCGTCCTCGGCGACCAGTACCCGCATCGTGATGTCCCCTGCCTCGTGCATGCCTGTCCGATCGCTCCCAGGATGGGCCATTGCTACCGGAAGGCATGTTTCGCAAAGGTCTCCATGGCCGGGCAACGTTTATCGGTGTGAGTGGATCACCCACGGGCCGTTAGGATTTCGACCATGGCGGCCACTGGATCCGAGAAGCAGGGGGCGACGGCGTACTACGTCTCGACCCCCATTTACTACGTCAACGACGCTCCTCACCTGGGCCACGCCTACACGACCGTCGCAGGCGACGTGCTCACCCGCTGGCACCGCCAGCGCGGCGAGAAGGTGTGGTACCTCACCGGCACGGACGAGCACGGTCAGAAGATCATGCGCACTGCCGAGGCGAACAACGTCACCCCGCAGGAATGGTGCGACAAGCTCGTCGAGGAGGCCTGGAAGCCCCTCTGGGAGCACCTGAACATCGCGAACGACGACTTCATCCGCACGACGGAGAAGCGGCACACGGACCGTGTGCAGGAGTTCGTGCAGGACCTGTACGACAAGGACGAGATCTACAAGGGTGGGTACGAAGGCCCGTACTGCGTGGGCTGCGAGGAGTACAAGCTCCCCGGCGACCTCATCGAGGCGGAGGACGGCACGAAGCTGTGCGCGGTCCACAAGAAGCCGGTGGAGATCCTCAAGGAGGAGAACTACTTCTTCAAGCTGAGCGAGTACGGCCCGAAGCTGCTGGAGTTCTACGCGAACAACCCCGGCTTCATCCAGCCCGAGTCGGCCCGCAACGAGGTCGTGAACTTCGTCCGGCAGGGCCTGCAGGACCTGTCGATCTCGCGCTCGACCTTCGACTGGGGCGTCCCGGTGCCGTGGGACGAGAAGCACGTCATCTACGTGTGGGTCGACGCGCTGCTCAACTACGCGACGGCGGTCGGCTACGGCGCCAACCAGGAGAAGTTCGACGGGACGTTCCCGGCCGATGTGCACCTGATCGGCAAGGACATCCTCCGCTTCCACTCGGTCATCTGGCCCGCGATGCTGATGGCGCAGGGTCTGCCGCTGCCGGGCAGGGTCGTGGCCAACGGCTGGCTGATGGTCGGCGGCGAGAAGATGTCGAAGTCGAACCTGACCGGCATCAAGCCGCAGGACCTGACCTCGCACTTCGGTGTGGACGCGTACCGCTGGTACTTCCTGCGGGCGATCGCGTACGGCAACGACGGCTCGTTCTCCTGGGAGGACTTCACCGCCCGCTACACCTCCGAGCTCGCCAACGACTACGGCAACCTCGTTTCGCGCGTCGCCGCCATGGTCGGCAAGTACTTCGGCGGGGCGCTCCCGGAGGCCACGGCCGCCGGTGAGGCCGAGAAGGCCGTCCAGGACGGTCTTGCGAAGGCCGTCGCCACGGCCGACCGGAAGATCGGCGAGGAGGTGGATTTCCAGGCCGGCATCCTGGCGATCTTCGACTTCGTGAAGCAGGTCAACGGCTACATCACGGAGCAGGAGCCCTGGAAGGTCGCCAAGGACGAGTCCCCCGAGGGCCGGGCCCGCCTCGCGACGATCCTGTACACGGCCGCCGAGGCGCTGCGCGGTGTCGCGGTCCTGCTGAACGCGGTGATGCCGGAGACCTCGCAGAAGCTGTGGGAGTCCCTCGGCGCCGAAGCGTCCCTGGGCGCTCTGCCCGACCAGCTCGTGCAGGACGCGGGCAACTGGGGTCAGCTGCCGGCGGGCGCGACGGTGACGAAGGGTGCGGTGCTGTTCCCGCGCCTGGAGGAGAAGCCCGCGTAGGTCTCGCCACGCAGAAGAGGGGCCCGGACCGGTGACGGACGCTGTTGGTTACCAACAGCGTCCGGTGACGGTGCGGGCCACTCACGTATGCGGGCTCCTCGGGTGCCTGAGGTCATCAGCGGGCCAGGGCCGCAGCGTCGCCCATGACAACCACCGGCACCTTTGCCGGGTCGAGGGCGCGCAGCAGTTCCCTCATCCGGTCTTCGGGGATCGAGATGCAGCCCTGGGTCGGTCCGCCGTGGTCGACATGGAGCCAGATGCCGCCGCCCTGCTCCTCGCCGAGCGGACGGGTCGGGTCCAGCGGGGAGGCGCCGGGGATGCGGTTGTAGTCGATGGCGATGACGTAGTCGAAGGACCCCTCCAGGGAGTCCCCGTGGAACCCTTCGCCGCTGACGTTGAAGAGCGGGTTCTGCTCGTACGGGAACGCGGTGCCCGGGGCGGCGCGCAGACCGCCCGCGGCCGTCAGCCCGTAGACCCCGATGGGGGTCCGGAGGTCACCCGCCCGGTGCTCGTCGGTCCAGCCCTTCAGGGCGTTGTGGGCGGGCCACGGGCCCAGGGCCGGCTGCCAGCCCGCCATGGAGCCCTCACGGGTGTAGAGGACGGCGGTGGCCAGACTGGAGTCGGGTGAGTCCCCGGTGACGACCAGCGCCTGCCGGGAATCGGCCGGGATCGCCGCCCTGATCCCCCGCCCCAGCAACCGGATCTCGCGAGGACGCGTGGGGGCGGCCGGTCCACGGGCGGCGGCAACCGGGCCCGCCGCACCGGACGTACCGGCGGGTGCGGGGGCGTGGGAGCCGTCGCCGGGGACAGCGGCGGGTGCGGTGCCTGAGGCACCGCACCCGGTCAGCACGAGGAACAGTGCGGCACAGACGGCGTACGGCGGACGTCTGGACCTGCGTGGACGTGACACGCGTTCGGGCACGAGGGCTCTCCTAGGGGTCGGTGTCGAAGGCGGCGGAGGCGAGTCCCCGCGCCAAGTCCCCGAGCCAGTCTTTGCCGACTCCACTCCCGACTAATCAGACAAAGCGGCCATCCGGCCGCATCCGATCAGGTTCTCTTTGTCGCTGCGGGCGTGTCCCGCTGTTCAGCTGCCGACGCGCAGGCACGGAAAGGGCCCGGAACCGTGCCCGGTCGAGCCGGTTCCGGGCCCTTCCACTCCGCGGAGGACCGGAGGGTCAGAGGTCCGTTCCGTCGTGCGTCTCGTCCGGGTCCACACCCATCGTGATCGAGCCGACGACGCCACGCGCCATGTGGTACCGCCCGGCGACGCGTCATGTCCTTCTTGTGTGCGGGTCCCTGAGTCTCTGTCGTGGAGAGTGAGGCTAGGCAGGGGAGCTGGCAGGGGCGTGTGTGTGAGCTGTGCGTTGCTGTGCAGGACGGTCAACCAGGGGCAGAACGTGAAACAGCCCCCGACCGCCGGCCGGGGGCTGTTTCACGTGGAACGGAAGCGGACCTCGGTGGTCCGGGACCGGTCTACTTCTCGGTCTTGTCCTTCGCCGCCGCGACCGGCTTGCGCAGCTGGATGTTCAGCTCACGCAGGCGACCCTCGTCCAGCTCGGTGGGCGCGCCCATCATCAGGTCCTGTGCGTTGCCGTTGAGCGGGAAGGCGATCGTCTCGCGGATGTTCGGCTCGTCGGCCAGCAGCATCACGATGCGGTCGACGCCGGGGGCGATGCCACCGTGCGGCGGGGCGCCGAGACGGAACGCGCGGAGCATGCCCGCGAACTCGTGCTCGACGGTCTCGCGGTCGTAACCGGCGATCTCGAACGCCTTGAGCATCAGCTCGGGCTCGTGGTTACGGATGGCGCCGGAGGACAGCTCGATGCCGTTGCAGACGATGTCGTACTGCCAGGCGAGGATGTCCAGCGGGTCCTTCGTCTCCAGGTCCTCCAGGCCGCCCTGGGGCATCGAGAACGGGTTGTGCGAGAAGTCGATCCTGCCGGTCTCCTCGTCCTTCTCGTACATCGGGAAGTCGACGATCCAGCAGAACCGGAAGACGCCCTCCTCGAAGTGGCCGGCGCGCTTGGCGGCCTCGACCCGGACGGCCGACATGATCTTGGAGACCTCGTCGAACTCACCGGCGCCGAAGAAGACGGCGTGGCCCGGGACGAGCGACAGACGCTCGGTGAGGGTCTTGATGTCCGCCTCGGTGAGGAACTTGGCGATCGGACCGGCGAGGGTGCCGTCCTCGCCGACGCGGACCCAGGCGAGACCCTTGGCGCCGTGCTCGACGGCGTACTCACCCAGACCGTCGAAGAACTTACGGGACTGGCCCGCGGTGTCCGGCACCGGAAGGGCGCGGACGTGCTTGCCGGCGAACGCCTTGAACTCCGAGTCCGCGAAGACATCGGAGATGTCGACGAGCTCCAGCTTGGCGCGCAGGTCCGGCTTGTCGTTGCCGTACTTCAGCATCGACTCGCGGAACGGGATCCGCGGGAACGGCGACGTGACGTGGCGGCCGTTGCCGAACTCCTCGAAGAGCTCGGTCATCAGCTTCTCGATCGGCCGGAAGACGTCCTCCTGCTCGACGAACGACATCTCGACGTCGAGCTGGTAGAACTCGCCGGGGGAGCGGTCGGCGCGGGCGTCCTCGTCGCGGAAGCACGGCGCGATCTGGAAGTAGCGGTCGAAGCCGGAGATCATCAGCAGCTGCTTGAACTGCTGCGGAGCCTGCGGCAGCGCGTAGAACTTGCCGGGGTTCAGCCGGGACGGGACGACGAAGTCACGGGCGCCCTCGGGGGAGGTCGCGGTGAGGATCGGGGTCGCCATCTCGTTGAAGCCGAGGGCCACCATCTTCGAGCGGATCGAGGCGATGACGGCGGAGCGCAGCATGATGTTGCGGTGCATGCGCTCGCGGCGCAGGTCGAGGAAGCGGTACTCCAGGCGCCGCTCCTCGTTGACCCCGTCCTCGATGTTGATCGTGAAGGGCAGCGGGGCGGCCTCGCCGAGCACCTCGACCTCGGCGACCTCGATCTCGATCTCGCCGGTCGGGAGCTCCGGGTTGACGTTGTCGGCGCCGCGGGCGGAGACCTTGCCGTCGATCCGGACGACGGTCTCCTTGGTGAGCTTCGACAGGGCTTCGTTGCCGGGCGTGCCGGGGCGGGCGACGAGCTGCACCAGACCGTAGTGGTCGCGCAGATCGATGAAGAGGATGCCGCCCAGGTCTCGACGATTGTGCAGCCAGCCGCTCAGCCGGACGTCGGTGCCGACGTCAGAGGCGCGGAGCTCGCCGCAGGTGTGGGACCTGTACCGATGCATCGTCGTTCATCCAGTCTTCGCGGTTTGGTGGATTCAGCCTCCCCAGGCTACCGCCCACGGCCGCACCACTTCATTGCCATAACCCCAGGCAAGATCATCCGGCGTGGCCGGGGCGCTCCGCGGGAGCCTGCCGGCGGCCGTCCTCGGTGGCGTCAGCCGAGCACATATTCCTAAAGTGGGGCAATGCGCACCGAGGACGTCCTGGCCGCGACGGCGACCGGCCTGTGGCGCTGGGACAACGGAGCCGGGACCGTCACGCTCGACGCGGAGGCGGCCCGGCTGCTGTAGCTGCCCGCCGAAGCCGGTGTCTTCCGGGAGGCCGCGGTGCGCGCGCGTTTCCATCCGGTCGACTGGAACGAAATCTACGGAGTGGTGAACCTCGCGGTCGTCGAGGGCACCCTGGCCGAGGCGCGGCTGCGGATCGTGGACGACCGCGGGCGGGTGCTCCGTACCGTACGCACCCGTTCCAAACCACTGCCGACGGGCAGCGAGGACTACGTGCTGGTCGGCACGCTCCAGGAGGTCGCCGAGCCGCAGCCGGGAACCACCGGCGCGCACACCCCCATCACCGGGGACTGGCGCCGCTCCCGGGAGGCGTTCCTCCTGGACGAGGGGCGGGCGCTGGCCGAGGCCCGGTCGACCGCCGAGGTGCTGCGGGTCGCCGCGTCGCTCTCCATGCCCGGGTTCTCGCCGGACGGGCTCGCCGTCTTCGGTGTCGCGGGCGACCGCCTGACGATCATCGGGCACCACGGGCACACCATGGGCGACGAGGACAGGCTCTCAGCCGCCGGAGGGGCCCGGCGGGGTGGACGGGCCCGGTGGGGCGGACGGCGGCTCGTCCGTGGCGTCGCGCGTGCGGAGTTCGCCGATGATGCCGAATGCCGCCGCGCACACCGGTACCGCCAGCAGCATGCCCAGCAGACCCGCGACACTCGCGCCCGCAGTCAGCGCGATCATGATGGTGGCCGGGTGCATCTGGACCGTACGGCTCTGGATCATCGGCTGCAGGACATGGCCCTCCAGCACCTGTACCGCGAGGACGATCCCCAGCGCCCAGAGCGCGATCACGAACCCCCGGTCGGCGAGAGCCACCAGAACGGCGACGGCGCCCGAGATGAACGCCCCGAGGTACGGGATGTACGCGCCGACGAAGACCAGCGCCCCCAGCCCCACTGCCCCGGGAACCCGCAGGATCAACAGACCTACGGTGATGCAGGTGGCATCGATCAGCGCGATGAACGTCGTGCCGCGCATGAAGCCCTCGACCGCTTCGAACGCCCGCCGCCCCATCGCCTCGACCAGGTCACCGGTGCCGCGCGGGGCGACGGAGTGCGCGAGGTCCACGGCGCGGTCGGAGTCGCGCAGGAAGAAGAAGGTCAGCAGCAGGGCGAGGACGCTGGTCGCGATCAGCGAGCCGATCAGGCTGATCCCGGTGAGCAGTCCGCCCGCGGCGCTCGCGCCGAATTTTTCGACGAGTTTCCGCGCGTTGGTGACGAGGGCGTCCACATTGGTGTTCCGGGCGATCCCGAAGTGGTCGATGACCCACTGCCCGGCGTCCTTCAGTGAATGGACGATCTGATCGCCGGTGTCGATGAATGCGGTGACGACGATGTACCCGGCGCCGCCGCCGATCGCGACGAGCAGCGCGCAGGTGAGCCCGGCGGCCAACGACCGGTTCACCCCTCGGGCGGCCAGCCAGCGGTGGACGGGACCGAGCAGCGCCGTACCGAGCAGTGCGAGCAGCACCGGGGTGACGGCCGTCTTGAAGATGATGCACAGCCAGATGGCGACCGCGGCAACGCCGGTGACCAGCAGAAGCACGGCGCACCAGGCGGCTGTTCGCCGGGCGATGTCGGGCAGGAGGGGTTTCCGGTTATCCACCCTCCCACCCGATCACGGTGCGGGAGCTGTGTCCCGCCTGTACGACCGAATGGGTGACGGGCCGTCAGAACGACCCGTCACCCAGATCACTCACCCATGCCGTGGACTGCGGGCACGGTGCCGAGGCGGCCGGCCTGGAAGTCCTCGAAGGCCTGCTTCAGTTCGGCCTGGCTGTTCATGACGAACGGCCCGTAGTGCGCCATCGGCTCCCGGATCGGGCGGCCGCCGAGCAGGACGACCTCCAGGTCCGGGGTGTGGCCGTCCTGCTTCTCGTCCGCGCGGACGGTCAGCGAGGAGCCGGTGCCGAAGACGGCGGTCTGCCCCATGTGGACGGGGCGGCGCTCCTGACCGACCGTGCCGCGCCCGGCCATCACGTACGCAAGTCCGTTGAAGTCCTCGCGCCACGGCAGGGTCACCTCGGCGCCGGGGCGCACGGTGGCGTGGATCATCGCGATCGGGGTGTGGGTGACCCCCGGACCCTCGTGCCCGTCGAGCTCGCCGGCGATGACGCGGAGCAGCGCGCCGCCGTCCGGGGAGGCGAGGAGCTGGACCTGGCCGCCGCGGATGTCCTGGTAGCGGGGGGCCATCATCTTGTCGGCCTTGGGCAGGTTCACCCAGAGCTGCAGCCCGTGGAAGAGGCCGCCCGACATCACGAGGGACTCCGGCGGCGCCTCGATGTGCAGGAGGCCGGATCCGGCCGTCATCCACTGGGTGTCACCGTTGCGGATGGTGCCGCCGCCACCGTTGCTGTCCTGGTGGACGAAGGTTCCGTCGATCAGGTACGTCACGGTCTCGAAGCCGCGGTGCGGGTGCCACGGGGTGCCCTTCGGCTCTCCGGGCTGGTACTCCACCTCACCCATCTGATCCATCATGATGAACGGGTCGAGGTACTTGTAGTTGATCCCGGCGAACGCGCGGCGAACCGGGAAGCCTTCGCCCTCGAATCCGCTCGGCGCCGTCGTGACGGCGAGCACGGGACGGGCCGTGGCGTCGCCCGAGGCGGCGACCTTGGGCAGGGTCAGTGGGTTTTCGACGGTCACTGCGGGCATGGGAGCCACCTCCGGGATTGTTCTGACTTCAATTTAGTTGAACAGTGAACATCTTGCAAGGGCCGCGGCATTCCCGCACCGCCGCAGGACCTCCCCGGACAACGAGAAGGGGCCCGCACCCGACAGGTACGGACCCCTTCTCGAAGGTCAGGAATCAGACGTCTGCGAAGCACCTAGCCATACATGCGACGCATCGCGAAGTCGACCATCTGCTCCACGGCCTTGGCGTCGAAGACCATGCGGTGCTCGCCCTCCATGTCGAGGACGAAGCCGTAGCCGGTCGGCAGCAGATCGATCACCTCGGCGCCGGTGATCACGAAGTACTTGGACTCCTTGCCCGCGTACAGCCGCAGCTCCTTGAGCGTGGTGAACATGGGGATCACCGGCTGCTGGGTGTTGTGCAGGGCGAGGAAGCCGGGGTTGTCGCCGCGCGGGCAGTAGACCTTCGACGACGCGAAGATCTGCTGGAAGTCCTCGGCGGACAGAGAACCCGTGGTGAAGGCCCGTACCGCATCACCGAGGGAGGGCGGTGAGGGCTCGGGATACAGCGGCTGCTCGCCGTAGCCGCCACCCATCTGCTGCTGTGCGCCCTGGTTCTGGTCGTAGCCGTACATACCGCAAAGAGTAATCGGACACATCAGGCCCTTGAGGGGTTGCGTCTTATTACTGACGGGTAGCATCATCGGTGAGGTCAGCTGATATACGCACCGCCAGCTCGTCGCCCGCCCGGCCCTCACCCCTCCCCGGGGCGCTGTGCGCCACTGCTATTGATTACGGAGCCTTCCCATGGGGCACTACAAGTCGAATCTCCGCGACATCGAGTTCAACCTCTTCGAGGTCCTCGGGCGCGACAAGCTGTACGGCACCGGACCGTTCGCGGAGATGGACGTCGAGACCGCGAAGAGCATCCTCGACGAGGTCAACCGCCTCGCCGAGAACGAGCTCGCCGACTCGTTCGCCGACGCCGACCGCAACCCGCCGGTCTTCGACCCGGAGACCAACACCGCACCGGTCCCGGCCTCCTTCAAGAAGTCCTACCAGGCCTTCATGGACTCCGAGTACTGGCGCCTGGGTCTGCCCGAGGAGATCGGCGGCACCACCTCGCCGCGCTCCCTGATCTGGTCCTACGCGGAGCTGCTCCTCGGCTCGAACCCGGCCGTGTGGATGTACTCCTCCGGCCCGGCGTTCGCCGGAATCCTCTTCGACGAGGGCAACGAGGCGCAGAAGAAGATCGCCGAGATCGCCGTCGAGAAGCAGTGGGGCTCGACGATGGTGCTGACCGAGCCGGACGCCGGTTCGGACGTCGGCGCCGGCCGCACGAAGGCCGTCGAGCAGGAGGACGGCTCCTGGCACATCGAGGGTGTGAAGCGCTTCATCACCTCGGGCGAGCACGACATGTCCGAGAACATCATTCACTACGTGCTGGCCCGCCCCGCGGGCGCAGGCCCCGGCACGAAGGGCCTGTCGCTCTTCATGGTCCCGAAGTTCCACTTCGACTGGACCACCGGCGAGTTGGGCGAGCGCAACGGCGTGTACGCGACGAACGTCGAGCACAAGATGGGCCTCAAGGCGTCCAACACGTGCGAGATGACGTTCGGCGACCAGCACCCCGCCAAGGGCTGGCTGATCGGTGACAGGCACGACGGCATCCGCCAGATGTTCCGCATCATCGAGTTCGCCCGGATGATGGTCGGCACGAAGGCCATCGCCACCCTCTCGACGGGTTACCTGAACGCGCTGGAGTACGCCAAGGAGCGCGTCCAGGGCACCGACCTGGCGAACTTCATGGACAAGAGCGCGCCCAAGGTCACCATCACGCACCACCCCGACGTGCGCCGTTCGCTGATGACGCAGAAGGCGTACGCGGAGGGCATGCGCTCCCTCGTGCTGTACACCGCTTCCGTCCAGGACGCGATCCAGGAGAAGGAGGCCGCGGGCGAGGACGCGAAGGCGCTGCACGGCCTCAACGACCTGCTGCTCCCGATCGTGAAGGGCTACGGCTCCGAGAAGTCGTACGAGCAGCTGGCGCAGTCGCTCCAGACGTTCGGCGGCTCCGGGTACCTCCAGGAGTACCCGATCGAGCAGTACATCCGGGACGCCAAGATCGACACCCTCTACGAGGGCACGACGGCCATCCAGGGCCAGGACTTCTTCTTCCGGAAGATCGTCCGTGACCAGGGTGCCTCGCTCAACGCGCTGTCGGAGGAGATCAAGAAGTTCCTCGCGGGCGCCCAGGGCAACGAGGAGCTGTCCGGCGCGCTGGACTCGCTCGCCAAGGCGGCCGTGGACCTGGAGGCGATCGTCGGCACGATGGTCGCCGACCTCACCGCGACCGGCGAGGACGTCAAGAACATCTACAAGGTGGGCCTCAACACCACCCGCCTGCTGCTGGCCTCCGGCGATGTCGTCGTCGGCTACCTGCTGCTGAAGGGCGCGGCCGTGGCGGCCGAGAAGCTGCCGACCGCCTCCGCGAAGGACGTCGCCTTCTACCAGGGCAAGATCGCCGCCGCGAAGTTCTTCGCCGCGAACGTCCTGCCGGGCGTCTCGGCCGAGCGCGCGCTCGCCGAGGCGGTCGACGGTTCGCTGATGGAGCTGGACGAGGCCGCGTTCTAGGCCCCGCCCGAGATCGTCAACACGCACCGTCACCCGGAACTTTCGGGTGGCGGTGCTGTCGTATCAGCTGGGTACGCTGAGTGCACGGCCGAGAATCCCGTCCATGGGAGGAACCATGACCGCCGAGGCACTGCCCGAAGCGTCGCAGCCGCGGCGCGACGATTCCCCGTGGCCGGTCCCGCCGCCGGACGGCTACACCGTGGATGATCTCTTCACGCTTCACCACCTCCCGCCGCACACAGAGCTGATCGACGGGAGCCTGGTTTTCGTGAGTCCGCAGCGGAAGTTCCACACGCTGGCGACGTATCTGCTGGAACAGGGGCTGCGCAGCCACGTTCCTGATGATCTGCGCGTTCGCCGTGAAATGGCCGTCGTGCTCGGCAAGCGCAACGTCCCGGAGCCCGACCTCGTCGTGGTGACGGCCGAAGCGGACGGGGATCAGCGCCAGACCCGCTACCAGGCCACCGATGTCCTGCTCGCCGTCGAGGTCGTTTCGCCCGACTCCGAGGCGAGGGACCGCGACACCAAGCCGCACAAGTACGCGGGGGCGGGCATCCCGAATTTCTGGCTCGTCGAGATGGCCGAGAACGACCGGCCCGTGGTCTGGACCTACGCACTCGACCCGGTCAACAAGAAATACGTTTCCACCGGCGTCCACCACGACCGGCTGAAGCTCTCCGCTCCGTACGACATCGACATCGACTTGACCGCCATCGACCGGCTGTAGACCTGGTCTCCCGGACGGACCGGGCCCAGTACCGGCACCACGGGCACAGCGGTCGTCCCCGACAAGCAGGTCAAGGAGTTCGCCGCCATGTTCGCCGAGCGGGCGCAGCAGGCCCAGAACGGCGAGACGCCCTCCGCTGCGCTCCCCGGCCGCTGAGCGGGCGACCACGTACGGCGCCCGCCGCAGCCGGCCGCGGGGCGACGGTGAATCCGGCCGGTCCGGCCTCGTTACAGTGAAGAACATGAGTTCTCCCCTCCGCTTCGACCGCGGTCACACCGACGACCTGATGGCCTTCCTGATGGCCAGCCCCTCCCCGTACCACGCCGTGGCCACCGCCGCGGCGCGGCTGGAGAAGGCCGGCTTCCGACAGGTCGAGGAGACCGCGGCCTGGGACGCTTCCACCGGCGGGAAGTACGTGCTGCGCGGCGGGGCGATCGTCGCCTGGTACGTGCCGGAAGGTGCCGGGGCGCACACCCCCTTCCGGATCGCCGGGGCGCACACCGACTCGCCGAATCTGCGGGTGAAGCCGCTGCCCGACACGGGGTCGTACGGCTGGCGGCAGATCGCCGTCGAGGTGTACGGCGGCACGCTGCTCAACACCTGGCTGGACCGGGACCTCGGTCTCGCGGGCCGGATCAGCCTGCGCGACGGCACGCACCGGCTGGTCAACATCGACCGGCCGCTGCTGCGCGTGCCTCAGCTGGCCGTGCATCTGGACCGGTCGGCCAACACCGACGGCCTCAAGCTCGACCGGCAGAAGCACATGCAGCCGATCTGGGGGCTCGGGGACGTCGAGGAGGGCGACCTGATCCGGTTCGTCGCCGAGGAGGCGGGTGTCGCCGACGACGACGTGACCGGCTGGGACCTGATGCCGCACGCCGTGGAGCCGCCGGCCTACCTGGGCCGGGACCGCGAGCTGCTGGCCGGGCCGCGGATGGACAACCTGCTCTCCGTGCACGCGGCGACGGCAGCGCTCGCCGCCGTCGCCGGACAGCCGGACGACGAGATTCCGTACATCCCGGTGCTGGCCGCGTTCGACCATGAGGAGAACGGTTCGCAGTCCGACACCGGCGCGGACGGCCCGCTGCTCGGCACGGTGCTGGAGCGCTCCGTCTTCGCCCGCGGCGGTACGTACGAGGACCGTGCCCGGGCGTTCGCGGGGACCGTCTGCCTCTCCTCCGACACCGGTCACGCGATCCACCCCAACTACGGGGAGCGCCACGACCCGACGCACCACCCGGTCGCGAACGGCGGGCCGATCCTCAAGGTCAACGTCAATATGCGGTACGCGACGGACGGCAGCGGCCGGGCCGTGTTCGCGGCGGCGTGCGAGAAGGCGGGCGTGCCCTGGCAGACGTTCGTCTCCAACAACTCGATGCCGTGCGGCACGACGATCGGCCCGATCACCGCGGCCCGGCACGGCATCCAGACCGTGGACATCGGCGTCGCGATCCTGTCGATGCACAGTGCGCGTGAGCTGTGCGGCGCGGACGACCCGTATCTGCTGGCGAACGCGCTGGCGTCGTTCCTGGCCGGCTGATCGGCCTTCCGCACATGGTTGTTGCCGGGCCGGGTACGCGATCCGTACACCGGCCCGGAGCCTCCGGGCCGCCGAGGAGGCGTGACCCATGGGACTCGGAGGGTGCATCATCCTCATCGCCGTCGGAGCGGTACTCACCTTCGCCACCGACTGGAAGATGGACACCGTCAATGTCGACCTGGTCAGCTGGATCATGATGATCGTCGGCGTCTTCGTCCACGCGAGTATCGCGCGGCGCCGCCGGCTGGTCGTACCGCCCAGCACCACGGTCCTGTCCGACGACGAGCGCCGCGGCCTCTGAACCGACTCCGGCCTCTTTTCTGTTGCGGCGCCGCTCACAGCGGTTCCGCGTGGCCCCGGGCGGTAATCTGGGTTCTTTGCCCGCGGAGGAGTATCAGTGGAGTTCCGCCTGCTCGGCGCGGTGTCCGTAGCCACCGAAACCGGTGATCTGCCGCTCGGCCCCGCCAAGCGCCGCAGTCTGCTCGCCGCACTGCTCCTGCACCCCAACGCTCCCGTCCCCATGAGCCACTTGATGGACGCCCTGTGGGAGGACGAACCACCGGCACATGCCCGTACGGTCGTACAGGGGCACGTCTCACGGCTGCGCGCCCTGCTCACCGGCAACCGTGCGGACGAGTACGGGGTCGTCCTGGACACCCACGGATCCTCGTACGTTCTGCGGATGCCGGAAAGTCTGCTGGACGCCCACCGGTTCGAGGAACTGCTCATGCTGGCGCGGGAGCAGCGCAGCCCCGCCGATGCCATAGTGATGCTGAAGGAGGCCCTGTCGCTGTGGCAGGGTCCCGCGCTCACCGGCGCGTTCCCGAGTCCGCCGCTGCAGGCGGCCGCGCAGGCGATGGAGGAGTCGCGGCTGGCGGCGGTCGAACACATGGCGCGCGCGTACGCCACGCTGGGCGAACATCACCGGGCCGCCGCCGTGCTGAAGGCCCAGGCCGTCATGCATCCGATGCGGGAATCGCTGGCTGCGGCCCTGATGACGGCGCTGTACCGGGCGGGACGGCAGTCGGAGGCGCTGGACTGGTTCCACCGCACACGGCGGCTGCTCGCCGACGAGCTGGGGGTCGATCCGGGGCGCGAGCTGGCGGATGCGTACACGCTGATCCTGCAGGGCGAGATGCCTGCGGAGGATGCCGGGACGGGTCGGCCGGCCGGTCGTGGCAGGCCGCCGGCTGCCGGCACGGCCGGGCGGTCGGCCCGGAACGGTGATCAGGACCCCGCCCCGGCCCGGGACCTGGACCGTGCCGCCCCCACCGGCGGGTCCGGCCCCGTCCTTGCGGCGGCCGAGACCCTGCAGGGACCCGGCCGGACCGGCAGGCGCCCCCTCCCCATGACGCACCACGCGGACCTGCTGCCCCGTGCGCCACGCGGCTTCCACGGGCGCGTCGCCGAACTGGCCGCGCTCTCCCGAGCCACGGCGGGCGAGGCACCGGTCTGCCTGATCACCGGACCCGTCGGCGTGGGAAAGACCGCGCTGGCCCTGCAGTGGGCGCACCGCAACCCCGGGGCCTTCCCGGACGGACGGCTCTTCGCCGATCTGCGCGGGTTCAGCGACACCGGCGAGCCCGTCCCCCTCGACGTCCTCCGTGAGTTCCTGCTCGCGCTCGGCGTCGCACCGCGCCGCATCCCCGAGTCCGTTTCGGCCGCCGCCGCGCTCTTCCGTTCCCTGACCGACCGGCGCCGTCTGCTCGTCATCCTCGACAACGTCCGTGAATCCGCCCAGATCCGGCCGCTGCTGCCGGGTGGCACCGACTGCGTCACGGTCGTCACCAGCCGGAACCGACTGGAGGGCCTCATCGTCTCGGACGCGGCCCGTCCCGTCCCGCTGAACGTTCTCGGGCACCCGGACGGCACGGCCCTGCTGGCGGGTGTTCTCGGGGAGGAGCGGGTTCTCGCGGAACCCGTGGCGGCCAAGCGGCTCGCCGAACTCTGCGGCGGGCTGCCGCTCGCCCTGCGGGTCACGGCGGCCCGGCTGGCGGGGCGTCCGCAGTGGACGCTCGCCCGGATGGCCACCGAACTCGCCGACGAGCGCAGCAGGCTGAGCTACCTCGATGTGGAGGACACCGGGGTCTCGGCCGCGCTGCGGCTGACCGTGCAGCAACTGCCGCCCGACGCGGTCCACCAGTTCGCCCGGCTCGGCCACCATCCCGGCAGCCACTTCGACCGGTACTCCGCGGCCGCACTCGCCGGCACGGACCCGGTCACCGCCGCCGCCACGCTGGAACGGCTCGCCGCCGCCCATCTCGTCACCGAGACGGCGCCCGGGCGCTGGGTGCTGCACGACCTGGTACGTCTCTACGCCCACGGTCTCGATCCCGCCTCCGGGACCGAGGCCCTCGTCGGTGTTCTCGACCACTACATCGCCACCGCCCTCGCCGCCGCCGACACGGCCGAACCCGGTGGTGAGCCTTGCTTCGTCCTCCCGGACGACTACCACCGCCCAGCCGCCGTAAGGGATTTCACCGACCGGGCGGCGGCGATGCACTGGCTGGCCACCGAACGCGACGATCTGGCCCGGGCGGCCGTCGCGGCCCGGACCGCCGGGTTCGACGACCGGGCCTGGCGGATCATCCTGCTCCAGTGGCCCCAGGTGGTCTGGCGGGTACGGGACAGCTGGACGCCGCTCCTGGAACTCGCGCTGGAGGCGGCTCGTGCCCGCTGCGATCCGTACGCCGAGTCGCGGGTGATCAACCTGTTGGGCTGGGTGCTGACCGAGGAGGGCAGGACCGCCGAGGCCGTCGCCCTGCTGGAACGCTCTCCCGGCCTCGCCCGGCAGGCAGGTGACCGGCTCGGTGAGGCGACCGCGCTGATCAACCTGGCCGTCGTCCAGGCCGCACAAGGCGGACTCGAAGCGGCGTTGGAGGACTGCGAGCGGGCCGTCGGCCTGGCCCGCGAGGAGCGCGACGCGCACACCGAGATGCTCGCCCTGCAGCACCTCGCCCGGATACAGCTCGACGAGAACCGCCCGAAGGACGCCCTCGACTCCGCCCGGACTGCGCTCGACCTGGGGCCCGAGCACGAGGAGGCCGCTCGCCGGGTCCTGCTGCTGACCGTCAGCGGCCGGGCGCGCCTTGCCCTCGGCGAGGAGAGCGACGGCATCCGGCTGCTCGACCGGGCGGCCGGCGAGGCTGAACGCGCCGGTTACGACGAGGGCGCGGTACGGGCCCTCGAAGCGCTGCTGCGGGTGACGGCGGAGACGGGGTACCGCGAACGGTACGAGCGGGCGGTACGACGGCTCACGGACGACGGGTGAGCCGCGGGCCACAGGGGCGCGCGGCAGCGCGTTCCGGGGCGGGCCGCGCCCCTCCCTGCGCCGGGGGTTCCGCGCGGACGTCAGCGGGACGTTAGCGGCGCGGCAGCAGAACGTGAGCGCCAGCCGGAAGACTGAGGGATGTCAGCAGGTCAGGGGCGGTTCGCCGCAGGAACCCGGACCTTCGCATCACTGTCATATTCGGGGGAATCTCCATGCGTACGTTCCACAGCCGCACCACGGTCCTCAGCGCCGCCGCCACCGCTGTGCTCGCCCTGGCACTCACCGCCTGCGGCGGGGAGGACGCCGGCACGAAGTCCGCCGGACCGGCGAACGGCTCCGCACCGGCCGCGGAGTCGTCGAAGTCCGCGCAGACCGGCGACACCGCGCAGGCCGGCGGTGCCGTGACGGACACCGCCGCCGCGAAGGGAAGCGGCAGCGCCAAGGGAGCTGCTGCGAAGGGATCCACCGGAACGTCCTCCTCGTCCGCCGCCACCTGCACCACCAAGGACGTCACCATCAGCGCCGCCTACCAGGGCGGCCCGCCCTACACGCACATCGTCCTGACCGCGAAGAACACCTCGGGTCACAGCTGCCGGCTGAACGGCTTCCCGGAGATCCAGTTCCTGGAGAGCCACAAGGAGAACGTGCCGGCGGTCGCCAAGAGCAAGCCGCCCACGCCCATCGTGCTCACCGCGGGCGCCCCCGCCTACGCGCTGGTGAAGCTGTCGGACGGCGGGGTCGACGAGGACAACGAGCCTGTCACGGCGTTCTCCGTCACGCTCACGGGAGGCGGCGGCATGGCCACCGTGAAGGCGCCCGGCAGCGAGGGCATCGCCGTCGACCCGGCGAAGTGGGCGACCGGCTACTGGACGTACGAGCTGCGCAACGGCGCGGACGACTTCTGAGCCCGTCGGTCCGTCAGGCCTGCTCGTCCATTCCGGCGAGCACCAGCGGCAGCCGCGGCGTTCCCTGCGCACTCACGCGGACGGGGACGCCCCAGTCCTGCTGGTGGACGTGGCAGGCCGGGTACTCGTTCTCCGGGTCGTCGTCGCAGGACGCCGCCATCGCGGACACATGCAGGACTCCTTCGGTGACGCCGTCGGCCAGGACCAGGTCGCGGAAGAGATCGGTGCCGGGCCCCGCACCCTCCGCCAGCAGCTCGGACGGGGTCGACGAGACCAGCAGCCGGGTCGAGGGACCGTAGCGGGTGTCCAGCTTCTGCCCGGCGGGCGCCTGGAAGACCACGTCGAGCCGGAGCGTGCCGGGGGAGATCTCGGTGGCCGCGCGCTGGGTGCGGTGCGCCTGGTCGGCGACGCGTACGGCTTCCTCGGGCAACCGCAGCCGGGTCAGCCGGTGCCGGGCGGACTCGACGACGACGAGATCGCCGTCGACCAGCACCGCGTCGCTCGGCTCGCGCAGATCCGTGGCCAGCGTGGTGACCTCGCCACTGGCGGGGTCGTAACGGCGCAGGGCGTGGTTGTACGTGTCGCTGACGGCGACGGACCCGTCCGGCAGCGCGGTGACGCCCAGCGGGTGCTGGAAGAGCGCCTGGCCGGCGGCGCCGTCGCGGTGGCCGAAGTCGAAGAGGCCGGTGCCGACGACGGTGTGCACGGTCCCGTCCCGGTCCACGTACCGCAGCGCGGACGTCTCCGAGTCGGCGACCCAGAGCCGGTCGCCGTCGGCCGAGGCGGCAAGCCCGGACGGCTGGGCGAACCACGCCTCGTCGGCCGGACCGTCGACCAGTCCTTCGTTGGTCGTACCCGCGGCGACCTGCACGGTTCCGGAGTCGGGGTCGTACGACCACAGCTGGTGCACGCCCGCCATGGCGATCCACAGCCGGTCCGCGAACCAGGCGACGTCCCACGGGGAGGAGAGGTCGACCTCGCTCGCCGGGCCGGTCGTCGAAGAGCCCTGCCACCACTGGCGGCCGGTGCCGGCGAGGGTCGTCGTCACCCCGGTCGTGAGATCGAGGGCGCGGATGGCGTGGTTGACGGTGTCGGCGACGGCGATCCGGCCGTCGGGCAGCACGGCGAGCCCCTGCGGCTCGCTGAACCGCACCTCGTCGGGTCCTCCGTCCGCGAACCCGCGGTCCCCGGTGCCGAAGTGGCGGCGCACCGTTTCGCCGTCGGGGTCGAGCTCGACGAGGCGGTGCCGGGTGGTGTCGGAGACCAGGAAGCCGCCGTCGGCCAGCAGCAGGGCCTTGCCGGGGAAGCGCAGATGCGTGGCGACGGGCTCGGGCGCCACATACGGGCCGTCACCGCGGCGTAGCGTGCCCTTCTCGGCGTGCTCGGCCTCCAGCTCCTCGACGAGCCTCTCGATGGCGTGCGCATGGCCCTCGCCGGCGTGCTGGGCGACGACATAGCCCTCGGGGTCGATGACGACGAGCGTCGGCCAGGCCCGTACGGCGTACTGCTTCCAGGTGGCGAGCTCGGGGTCGTCGAGGACGGGGTGGTGGACCTCGTACCGCTCGACGGCATCGACGACGGCCTGGTGCTCGGCCTCGTGGACGAACTTCGGCGAGTGCACACCGATGATCACCACGGTGTCGCGGTGCTTCTCCTCCAGCTCGCGCAGCTCATCGAGGACATGCAGACAGTTCACACAGCAAAATGTCCAAAAATCCAGAATGACAACGCGCCCTCGCAGGTCAGCGAGGGTGTACTGGTGGTCACCGGTATTGAGCCAGCCGCCCTTGCCGACCAGCTCGGGGGCCCTGACGCGCGCACGTGTTGCCATGTGAAAAGTCAACATCACCGTGGTGCGTCCGCATTCCGGAGGGTCTCCGGCATTTTTGAGGTCCCACGCGTCCCGGGGAGTCTCACGCATCCCGGGGGGTCACCGGGGGAACCTGTCAGCCATGAGATTCCTGGTGCGTGAGCGACTGTTCGCTGTCGGCGACGACTACTGGATCGAGGACGCGGACGGGCGCAAGGTCTTCCTCGTCGACGGCAAGGCGATGCGGGTGCGCGACACCTTCGAGCTCAAGGACGCGCAGGGCCGGATCCTGGTCGAGATCCGGCAGAAGCTGCTCAGCCTGCGCGACACGATGCTCATCGAGCGCGACGGCGAGCAGCTCGCCAGGGTCAAGCGGAAGCGGCTCTCGCTGCTGCGCAACCATTACCGGGTGACGCTGGTCGACGGCACCGAGCTCGATGTCAGCGGCAAGATCCTGGACCGCGAGTTCGCCATCGACTACGACGGCGAACTCCTGGCCCAGATCTCACGCCGTTGGCTGACCGTACGGGACACGTACGGCATCGATGTCGTACGGGAGGACGCCGACGCGGCACTGCTCATCGCCGTGTCGGTGTGCGTCATCGTGCTCGCGGACAAGGAGCACGACGGCCGACCGGGACGTTTCACGTGAAACCGGGCCCCGCCCGACGGTGGGGCGAGGCCCGGTCCGACGGATACGCCGGCGGATGCCCGACGGTGATGCGAAGTCCGGTCCGACCGACGCGTCAGCAGCCGCTCGACGGCGGGGCGAGACCCAGCCGTCGGTCCTTGAGCGCCGGGAACTGCTCCCGCGTGGTGGCGACCTTCGCCGGGTCGAACTCCACGGTGAGCACCTCCTCGTCCGCGCCCGCCTCGGCGAGCACCTCGCCCCACGGGTCGACGGCGATGCTGTGCCCGGCCTGCTGGACCCCGGCGTGGGTGCCGGCGGTGCCGACGGCCAGGACATACGCCTGGTTCTCCACGGCACGCGCCTGGGCGAGCAGCGTCCAGTGGGCGCGGCGCCGCTCCGGCCAGCCCGCCGGGACGACGAGCGTCTGCGCACCGGCGTCGACAAGGCCGCGGAACAGTTCGGGGAAGCGCAGGTCGTAGCAGGTGGCGAGGCCGAGCGTGGTCTGCGGCAGGGCGACCGTGACCAGGTCCTCGCCGGCTCCCATCATCACCGCCTCGCCCTTGTCGAAGCCGAAGCGGTGGATCTTGCGGTACGCGGCGGCGCGCTCGCCCTCGGGCGTGAAGACCAGCGAGGTGTTGTAGAGCGTGCCGTCGTCGGCGCGCTCCACGAAGGAGCCCGCGTGCAGCCAGACCCCGGCGTCGGCCGCGGCCTTCGCCATCAGGTCGTGGGTGGGTCCCCGGAGCGGTTCCGCCTCGTCGGCGAAGGCGGTGTACGCGAACGCGCCGACCGGCCACAGCTCGGGAAGGACCACCAGATCGGCACCGCGCTGGCCCGCGACCAGGGAAGCGACTCGGTCCCTGCGGGAATTGACGGATTCGTCCGGGTCTACTGCGATCTGGATGAGGGAGGCGCGCACACTACCACCGTCCTGGCATTCGAGCCGTCAACACGGGCCTACGATCGTCACACGAAAGCACTGCCGGGGTGCCTGCTCGCAGCGTAACTTAGCGACCGAACCTCCCACGCAGCCCGCAGCCGCCGCCCGCCGACCGCGCCAGCAGTCCAGCCCATGCACCGCAGAACCGCACGAGGGGTCCCGTGACCGTCCATCCCAGCCTCCAGACCTACGCCGATGCCTGGACCCACTCCATCGAGTCGATAGCCGAGCTGGTGACGCCGCTCGCCGAGGGGGAGTGGAATCGCCGCACACCGTGCCCCGGTTGGTCGGTGCGCGACATCGTCTCGCACATCATCGGTATGGAGTGCGAGCAGCTCGGCGATCCACGGCCGATCCACACACTGCCGCGCGATCTCTACCACGTACAGAACGACTTCACCCGTTACATGGAGATGCAGGTCGATGTGCGGCGCCACCACACCGCACCCGAGATGACCTCCGAGCTGGAGTACACGATCATCCGCCGCTCGCGTCAGCTGCGGAACGAGTCGCGCGCCCCGGAGACCATGATCCGCGCGCCGCTCGGCGCCGAGCAGACCCTCGAACTGGCACTGCGGATGCGGGCCTTCGACGTCTGGGTGCACGAGCAGGATCTGCGTACGACGCTGGGCAGGCCCGGCAATCTCGACTCCCCCGGCGCCACCATCACCCGGGACACGCTCCTCGCCGCGCTGCCGAAGGTGGTCGCCAAGGATGCGGGCGCACCGCCGAATTCGGCGGTCGTGCTCGATGTGCACGGGCCGATGGAGTTCCTGCGCACGGTCAGGGTCGACGCGGACGGCCGTGGTTCGGTGGACGGTTCGCCGTCGCTGGGGCCGGCGGTGACGCTGGCGATGGACTGGGAGACGTACGTCCGGCTGGCCTGCGGGCGGGTGCGGGCGACGGCGGTCGCGGACCGGATCAAGGTCGAGGGCGACCAGGAGCTGGCGACGGCGATCCTGCAGAACTTCGCCGTGACACCGTAACGGCACGGTCGGCGGCGCCCGTCTTGAGGTGAAGAGACGGGCGCGCCGCCCGACCGGCCGCGGCAGGCGTCACGCGGGTACGTGCACGGCCTCCACGCGGCTGATCACATGGTGGTTCCGCTCGCGGAGCGTGGCGCGGGCGTGCAGCCGCAGGATCTGCACGACCCCGAGCGCCTCCAGGACGAAGACCGAAGAGAACGCGATGCGGTAGTTGTCCCCCGTCGCGTCGAGGAGCACACCGACGGCGAACAGTGTCGTCATCGAGGCAACGAAACCGCCCATGTTGACGATCCCCGATGCGGTGCCCTGGCGCTGCGGCGGGTTGGCCGGGCGTGCGAAGTCGAAGCCGATCATCGAGGCGGGTCCGCAGGCGCCGAGCACCGCGCAGAGCGTGATCAGCAGCCACATCGGCGCATGGTCGCCCGGGTACAGGATCGTCGACGCCCACACGACGGCCGTCACCGCGACCGTGCCGAGGGCGAGCGGGGCGCGCGCGGCGTGGTGGCGGGCGATGGCCTGTCCGTAGACGAGGCCGACGGCCATGTTGGAGAGCACCACCAGGGTGAGCAGCTCCCCGGCGGTGGACCGACTCAGCCCCTGTGCCTCCACCAGGAACGGCATCCCCCACAGCAGCAGGAACACCATCGCCGGGAACTGCGTGGTGAAGTGCACCCACATCCCGAGCCGGGTGCCGGGCTCCCGCCACGAGGCGGCGATCTGCTTGCGTACGTAGGCGGCGTCCGCGTGTTCGACGGGCGGCGGCTCGTGCCCCTCGGGGTGGTCCTTCAGGAAGAGGAGGAGCAGGACGAGGACGACGACTCCGGCGGCCGCGCTGCCCGCGAACGTGGCGGTCCAGCCGAAGCCGTGCAGGGCGCGGGCGATGAACAGCGTGGAGACGAGGTTGCCCGCCATGCCGAAGAGCGCGGCGATCTGGCCGATCAGGGGGCCGCGCCGGGCCGGGAACCAGCGGGCGCCGAGCCGCAGCACGCTGATGAACGTCATCGCGTCACCGCAGCCGAGCAGCGCCCGGGAGGCCAGCGCCATGCCGTACGACGGGGAGAGCGCGAAGCCGAGCTGCCCGACGGTGAACAGGACGGCCCCGAGGGTGAGGACCTTCTTGGTGCCGAGCCGGTCGACCATCAGGCCGACAGGTATCTGCATGCCCGCGTAGACGAGCAGCTGAAGGATGGAGAACGTCGACAGCGCGGAGGCGTTGACGTCGAACCGGTCGGCGGCGTCGAGACCGGCGACCCCGAGGCTCGTACGGAAGGTGATGGCGACGAAGTAGACGGCGACGCCGATGCCCCAGACCCCGGCGGCCCGCCGGCCGCCGGGCGGATCACCGGGCAGGGACAGGGTGGGAGCGGCAGCAGAACTCACCGGTCCTCACCCCGGACCAGCACCTTGACCCGGCCGACATGGCGTCGTACGACCTGCGCGGCACCGTCCGCGTCCCCGGCTCTGATGGCCTCCAGCAGCTCGGTGTGCTCGGTGATGTTGGCGGCGATCCTGCCGGGATGCGCCTCCATCACGGCGACGCCCATCCGCAACTGCCGGTCGCGCAGCTGGTCGTAGAGACGCGACAGGATCTCGTTGCCCGCGTTGCGCACGATCTCGGCGTGGAAGCAGCGGTCCGCGACCGACACGGCGGCCAGGTCCCCGGCCGCCACCTGCCGCCGCTGCTCGTCGAGCAGTTCCTCCAGGCGGGCGATCAGTTTCGCCGAGGCGGGCACGGCCTTGCGGGCGGCGAACTCCTCTACGAGCAGCCGGGTCTCCACCACGTCCGCGATCTCCTGCGCGGAGACGGCAAGCACCAGGGCCCCCTTCTTCGGATAGAGCTTGATCAGCCCTTCGACCTCCAGCCGCAGCAGGGCCTCGCGCACGGGTGTACGGGAGACGCCGACGGCCTCCGCGAGGTCGCCCTCGGTGAGGAGCGTGCCTCCCTCGTAACGGCGGTCGAGGACCGCCTGCTTGATGTGGGTGTAGACGCGTTCGGCGGCGGGCTGCTGCTTGGCGGGCGGGTGCGTCACGACAGAGGGTGCGGCAGGCATGCACACAGCATAGATACAACATGCACGCATGCGGCGGAGCCGTCCGGAATCTGGACGGTAAAACCCCGGAAATTACCTGGGGATTCGGCACATCCATTCGGGCACCTCGTGAGTCTCACCACCGAGCGGCACCGACATGCGGCCGCATTCCAGGGGCATTTGGAGCGTTCAAGTTGAAAATCGGTATTAAGGGCATAAACCGCGTTTCCGCCACTGCCACCGTGGCCCTTACCGCGGGTGCCGTCATCGCGGGCAGCGTCTTCGCCTCCGCGGCGCAGGCTGCCACGCTGCCCACCCCCACGATTGCCGCCCAGGGCGGCTACGTGATGAACAACGGAACCTCGTCGACCCTCTACTCGAAGGCCGCGGACACCCGTCGCTCCACCGGCTCGACCACCAAGATCATGACGGCCAAGGTGGTGCTGGCTCAGACGAACCTCAACCTGGATTCCAAGGTCACGATCCAGAAGGCGTACAGCGACTACATCGTCGCCAAGGGCGCCTCGTCGGCTCGCCTGATCGTCGGCGACAAGGTCACCGTCCGCCAGCTCCTCTACGGTCTGATGCTGCCGTCCGGCTGCGACGCCGCGTACGCGCTCGCCGACAAGTTCGGCACCGGCACCACCCGCGCGGCCCGCGTGACGTCGTTCATCGGCAAGATGAACGCCTCCGCCAAGTCCCTCGGTCTGAAGAACACCCACTTCGACTCGTTCGACGGCATAGGGAACGGCTCGAACTACTCGACGCCGCGCGACCTGACGAAGATCGCCAGCAGTGCGATGAAGAACTCCACCTTCCGCACGGTCGTGAAGACCACGTCGACCAAGCAGAAAGTCACCACGAAGAGCGGTGGCTACCGCTACATGTCGTGGTCCAACACCAACACGATGCTCAGCAGCTACAGCGGTGCGATCGGTGTGAAGACCGGCTCCGGCCCGACGGCCAAGTACTGCCTGGTCTTCGCCGCGACCCGGAACGGCAAGACGGTCATCGGCACCGTGCTCGCCTCCACGAGCGCGACCACCCGGACCGCGGACATGAAGAAGATCATGGACTACTCCTTCAAGAAGTAGTCCTCCACCCCCGCTCCCGGGGTCACGAGGAGGGGTCCGCCGTGCGGTACGGCGGGCCCTTCCTGCATCTGGCCGCGGGTTCCCCCGTCATTCGGCCTGAAAGGGCAATGCACACGTTGACCACCATTCCTCGTGGGCGGCTTCGCAGCGTCGCCGCGCTGTCGGTCGCCGCGACCTCCTGCAGTCTGATCACCGCCGTGAGTGCCACGCCCGCTGCTGCGGCGACCAGCTGCACCTCGCCGGTCTTCAAGCGGCAGTTCTTCGCGAACACGTCGTTCTCCGGTACGCCGAAGAAGACCGACTGCGACTCGGTCATCGACCAGAACTGGGGCACCGGCGCCCCCGCCTCCGGCCTGCCGAAGGACAACTTCGGCGTCCGCTGGTCCCTGACCCGGGACTTCGGCTCCGGCGGCCCTTTCGCCTTCACCGCGGCGACCCGTGACGGCATTCGCGTGTACGTCGACGGGGTGCGCAAGGTCGACATCTGGAAGAACGTCTCCACCACCCAGAAGAAGACGGTCAACGTCACCGTCCCCAAGGGCACGCACTCGCTGCGTATCGACTTCGTCAACTGGACGGGCTCCGCCGACGTCAAGTTCGCCTACACGCCGAGGACCACGGCCACCGTCGACAAGGTCAAGCCGCTCACCCCCACCGGTGTGAAGGCAGTCCTCGACAACGCCACGGCCAACGCCAAGGTGACCTGGTCCGCGAACAAGGAGATGGACCTCGCGGGCTACCGGGTCTACCGCCGGCTCAAGGACTCCAGCACCTTCACCCTCGTCAAGACGACCACCGCCACCTCGTACACGGGTCTCCCGCCCGAGGCCGGAAAGACGTACTACTACGAGGTCCGCGCCTACGACAAGGCCGGGAACGTCTCCACCGGCAGTACCGACCAGCCGGTGACCACCATCGCCGTCACCGCTCCGGCCGGCCTCACCGCGCAGGGCACGGACGCCGCAATCGTGCTGACCTGGAAGCCCGTCCCGGGCGCGGTCCGCTACAACCTGACCCGCGACGACCAGCACGGTCACGTATCGGTCCGCTCCGTCACCGCCACGGCCTTCACCGACACCACGGTGAAGCGCTCCGAGAAGTGGACCTACCAGGTGGCTGCCGTGGACGGCGCCGGGCGCGCCTCCGCGTACGGCCCCGCCGTCGCGGCCTACCGTCCGGTCGCGGCGCCGCGGGACATCGTCGCGACGCCGGGGATCAGCAGTGCGACCTTCACCTGGACGACCGATCACTCCGTCGACGGCGATGTGTACGACTTCCACGTCTACCGTTCCGAGACGCTCCCCGTGGACACCTCGGCCGCACCGATCCGCTGCAGCACCACCTGGAAGACGCTCGGCGACGGGCGGCTCCAGTACACCTGCACCGACACCTCCCCGGCCGACGGTCTCACCTACCACTACGTGATCAAGGCCTACGACAACTCGGGCAGGGAGTCGGTTCCTTCGGCCACGGTCGAGGTCACCACGCTCGCCTGGGACGTGACCCCGCCCGCGCCGGTCACCGGGCTCACCGCCAAAGCCACCGAGTACGGCATCGAGCTGCACTGGAACGCCAACACCGAGCCCGATCTCCAGCGGTACGTGGTGTACCGCGGGGAGCTGATCGACGGCGAGGACGAGCGGGTCTGCTACGGCACCTCGTCCCGGTACCTCGACGCGGCCACCACGTCCTACACCGACGAGCGGCTGCCCGACGGTGCGGAGCGGTGCTACTTCATCGACGTCGAGGACACCTCCGGCAACTCCAGCTTCCGGATGACGCACAGCGCCGAGGTCGCCGTCGTCACCGAGCTGGACCTGACGCCGTCCGTCGAGACCCCGGCGGGCTCCCCGCTCACGCTCACCGCGACCCGGGGCACCACCGGAACCTCGGTGGACCTGTCCTGGAACACGGTCGTCAATGCGACGGGCTACCTGGTCGAACGGTGGAACCCGACCGCGGGCGCGTACGAGAAGCTGACCGCCGACCCCGTCACGGACGTGTCGTACACGGACGCCACCGCCCCGACCGGCACCACCCACTTCTACCGGGTGACCGCCGTGTACGCCGACGACACCCGGTCGGCGCCCGCCGCGGACTGGGTGATCCTGGCCCCCGCCGAGTGACCTGACCCGACAGAAAAAAGCGGGCCTGCGCGGAGGGAATCCCCGCGCAGGCCCGCTTCTTCCGTCTCACACGGCCATCAGGCCCAGGTGATCAGTCTCTTGGGCTGTTCCAGGATCGCGGCGACATCCGCCAGGACCTTGGAACCGAGCTCGCCGTCGACCAGACGATGATCGAACGACAGCGCCAGCGTGGTGACCTGGCGTGGCTTCACCTTGCCCTTGTGGACCCACGGCTGCAGCTTGATCGCACCGACCGCGAGGATCGCGGACTCGCCCGGGTTCAGGATCGGCGTACCCGTGTCGACGCCGAAGACGCCGACGTTGGTGATCGTCACCGTGCCGCCCGCCATGGCGGCGGGAGACGTCCTGCCGTCCCGGGCCGTGGCGACCAGCTCGCCCAGTGCGGCGGCGAGCTGCGGCAGGGTCTTGTCCTGCGCGTCCTTGATGTTCGGCACGATCAGACCGCGCGGGGTTGCGGCCGCGATGCCCAGGTTCACATAGTGCTTCTGCACGATCTCCTGGTTGGCCTCGTCCCAGGCTGCGTTGATCTCCGGGTTCCGCTTGATCGCGACCAGGAGCGCCTTGGCAATGATCAGGAGCGGGTTGACCCGGACCCCCGCCATGTCCTTGTCGTCCTTGAGCTCCGCCACGAGCTTCATCGTGCGCGTGACGTCGACCGTCACGAACTCGGTGACATGCGGTGCGGTGAACGCACTGCCGACCATGGCCTGCGCGATGGCCTTCCGCACGCCCTTGACCGGGATACGGGTCTCCCGGGCACCCGGCACCGGGGCGGGAGCGGTGACCACCGGTTCCGGGACCGTGGCCGGAACCGGGGCGGGTGCGGTCGCCTGCGCCTGTACGGGCGTGGCCGCCGCGTGCACGTCCTCGCGCGTGATGATCCCGCCCTCGCCGGTCGGGACGACCGTGGCCAGGTCGATGCCCAGGTCCTTGGCCAGCTTGCGCACCGGCGGCTTGGCAAGCGGGTGGCTCTCCGGGACGGCCGGTCCGTGACCGTTCAGCTCGCCCTGGATCGCGGCAGCCGCGGCAGCCGGCTGCTCGGCGCCCTTGCGGGCGCGGCGCTTGGTGGAGGCCTCGGCCACGCCGTAGCCCACCAGCACCGGCTGGCGGCCCTTCGGTGCCTCCGGTTCCGCAGCCGGTTCCGGTTCGGCCGCGGCCGGGGCCGGAGCCGCCTCCGCAGCCGCGTCACCGCTGCCCGGCGCCACGTCCACCGCGATGATCACCTGGCCGACGTCGACGGTCGTGCCCTCGGCGAAGCGCAGCTCGTGCACCACGCCGTCGAACGGGATCGGCAGCTCCACGGCCGCCTTCGCGGTCTCGACCTCGCAGACGACCTGGCCGTCGGTGACGGTGTCGCCCGGCTGTACGTACCACTTGAGGATCTCGGCCTCGGTCAGTCCCTCGCCCACGTCGGGCATCTTGAACTCACGGAAGCGAGCAGACGTTTCGGTCATCGTCGTCACGACCCCTCTCCTCAGTACGCCAGCGAGCGGTCGACGGCGTCGAGCACCCGGTCCAGGCCCGGCAGATACTCGTCCTCGAGACGCGCCGGCGGATACGGGACGTGGTAGCCGCCGACCCTGAGCACCGGTGCCTCCAGATGGTAGAAGCAGCGCTCGGTGATGCGGGCGGCGATCTCGGCACCGGAGCCGTAGAACACCGGCGCCTCGTGGACGACGACCAGCCGACCGGTCTTCTCGACCGAGGCCTGGACGGCGTCGAAGTCGATCGGGGACATCGACCGCAGGTCCAGGACCTCGATCGACTTGCCCTCCTCCTGGGCGGCCGCGGCGGCCTCCAGGCAGACCTTCACCATCGGGCCGTACGCGGCGAGGGTGAGGTCCGAGCCCTCCCGTGCCGTCGCGGCCTTGTGCAGCGGACCGGGAATCAGGTCGGTCTCGACCTCACCCTTGTCCCAGTAACGCCGCTTCGGCTCGAAGAAGATGATCGGGTCGTCGCTCTGGACGGCCTGCTGCATCATCCAGTAGGCATCCGAGGCATTGGACGGCGAGACCACCTTCAACCCCGCGACGTGCGCGAACAGCGCCTCGGGCGACTCGCTGTGGTGCTCGACGGCGCCGATGCCACCGCCGTACGGGATCCGGACGACGACCGGCAGCTTGATCTTGCCGAGCGCGCGGGCGTGCATCTTCGCGAGCTGCGTGACGATCTGGTCGTACGCGGGGAAGACGAAGCCGTCGAACTGGATCTCCACGATCGGCCGGTAGCCGCGCAGGGCCAGACCGATCGCGGTGCCGACGATGCCGGACTCGGCGAGCGGCGTGTCGATGACCCGGTCCTCGCCGAAGTCCTTCTGGAGCCCGTCGGTGATCCGGAAGACCCCGCCCAGCTTGCCGACGTCCTCACCCATGATGAGGACCTTGGGGTCGGTGTCGAGGGCCTTGCGCAGCGACTCGTTGAGCGCCTTCGCGATGGACATCTTTTCCAGGGCCATGACTAGTTGCCCTCCTCGGCGAACGAAGCCTGGTAGGCGGCGAACTGGGCGCGCTCCTCGTCGACGAGGGGGCTGCCGTCGGCGTACGCGTGGTCGAAGATCGCCATCCGGTCCGGATCGGGCATGGCCCGTACCGCTTCACGGACCCGCTTGCCGAGAGCCTCGCTCTCCTCGTCGAGCGCGGAGAAGTACGCCTCGTCGGCGAGGTCCTGCTTCTCCAGGTACGTACGGAGCCGCAGGATCGGGTCCTTGGCCTCCCAGGAGGCGCGTTCCTCGTCCGCCCGGTACTTCGTCGGGTCGTCGGAGGTGGTGTGCGCGCCCATCCGGTAGGTGAACGCCTCGACGAGGGTGGGGCCCTCGCCCCGGCGGGCCCGCTCCAGCGCCGACTTGGTGACGGCGAGGCAGGCGAGTACGTCGTTGCCGTCGACCCGGACGCCGGGGAAGCCGAAGCCCTGCGCGCGCTGGTAGAGCGGGACGCGGGTCTGCCTCTCGGTGGGCTCGGAGATCGCCCACTGGTTGTTCTGGCAGAAGAAGACGACCGGGGCGTTGTAGACCGCGGAGAAGGTGAACGACTCGGCGACGTCGCCCTGGCTGGAGGCGCCGTCCCCAAAGTACGCGATCACGGCGGAGTCCGCGCCGTCCTTGGCGACGCCCATGGCGTAGCCGGTGGCGTGCAGGGTCTGCGAGCCGATGACGATCGTGTACAGGTGGAAGTTGTTGCTGTTCGGGTCCCAGCCGCCGTGATTCACACCGCGGAACATCCCCAGCAGATTGGTCGGGTCGACCCCGCGGCACCAGGCGACACCGTGCTCACGGTAGGTCGGGAAGACGTAGTCGTCGTCGCGCAGTGCTCGGCCGGAGCCGATCTGCGCGGCCTCCTGGCCGAGCAGCGAGGCCCACAGACCCAGTTCGCCCTGACGCTGCAGGGCGGTCGCCTCGGCGTCGAAGCGGCGGGTCAGGACCATGTCCCGGTACAGACCGCGCAGCTCGTCCGCGGTCAGGTCGATCGTGTAGTCCGGGTGCTCGACGCGCTCGCCCTCGGGCGTCAGCAGCTGTACAAGCTCGGGCTCGGAACTCTGTGGCGTCTTCGCGGCGCTGGTCCGCTTGCTGCTGCGTCGCGGTTTGCGCGCGGCAGTGCTCTCCACGGTCACGTGCGTGCTCCTCCGTCGGTCCGGCCCCCGGGGTCTGCCGGGAGACCAGTGCGGCTCGCCTGTGTCCGTACCCGTGCACGGGGTGGGTGCCGCTCGGCCGGGAACAGGCGTGACAGGTGCCCCGGCGAGCGTCCTGTCAAAGGCACGTTACCCAGTGCATCGCACAACTGCGAAACCCTATCTGACCTGCGATTTTGCTTGGATTTCCAAGTAAATCGAGAAATTCGGGAACTCTCGCTGGTCACAGCACTGGGAACAGCCTTGCAGGCTGCCGGAACAACGGCACGTTATCCCGCCGTTCAGCGGCAGGGAAGAGGGGAGTGTGTGAGACTGCGATTGTGGGCGAAGAAGGAAAAATCACCGTATTTCTGTTGGACGACCATGAGGTCGTGCGACGCGGAGTGCATGAACTGCTCTCGGTCGAGGACGACATCGAAGTCGTCGGCGAAGCCGGTACGGCGGCGGACGCTCTGGTGCGCATCCCCGCCACGCGGCCCAATGTGGCGGTGCTCGACGTACGGCTGCCGGACGGCAGCGGGGTGGAGGTCTGCCGGGAGATCCGTTCCCTGGATGACAGCATCCACTGCCTGATGCTGACCTCGTACGCCGATGACGAAGCTCTCTTCGACGCGATCATGGCGGGCGCGTCGGGATACGTGCTCAAGGCGATCCGCGGCAATGAGCTGCTGAATGCGGTACGGGATGTGGCGGCCGGAAAATCGCTGCTGGACCCGGTCGCGACCGCGCGTGTGCTGGAGCGGCTGCGCGAGGGAAAGAAGGGCCGGGGCGACGACAAGCTCGCGAGCCTCACCGACCAGGAGCGCAAGATCCTCGATCTGATCGGCGAGGGGCTGACGAACCGGGTGATCGGTGAGCGGCTCCATCTCGCCGAGAAGACGATCAAGAACTATGTCTCCAGCCTGCTCTCCAAGCTGGGCATGGAGCGCCGCTCGCAGGCCGCCGCCTATGTGGCGCGGCTCCAGGCCGAGCAGCGCTGAGCGGTACGGGACGGGGCCGCGGGCACCCTCCCTCCTCTCCGACGGCGTGGTCCCGGGTGGTCCTCGGGACTTTGGTCCCGGACCACCCGGGGCCGCGGCCTCTTTCTGTGCCCACCGCGGTATCGCAGAGTGGAGCGCATGTCCTCCGAGGAACTGCAAGCGATCGAGCTGCTCGCCCGGGTGCCGTACGGCCGGCTGGCGACGACCCGACGGGCGCTCCCGTATCTGGCGGTGGCCCGTCACATCGTGATCGACGGCCACGTCGTCCTGCGGATGCACAGCGGACTCGGGTACCACGCCTCGTGCGACGGCACCGTCGTCGCGTACGGGGCGGACAATTTCAACACGGCGGCCTCCGGCGACGGCGGCGACCTGTGGTCGGTCCAGTTCACCGGCCCTGCCGAGATCGTGCATCCGGCCGAGGAGCAGCGCGAGCGCTTCGGTGCGGCACCTCGGGAAGTCAGCGGCGAACCCTTCGAGCCGGTCTACCTCCGCCTCGCCCCGCATTTCGTCACGGTGCACACTCTGGGCTTCCACGCACGTCAGGCGAACCGACACGCAGCGTGATCTACCATTTGGTGAGTGCCGCGCTCATCTGTCACCCTCCCGCCTGTTCCTCCGGTCGGCGAGGTGCTGCGCCGCTACCCGGACACTGGTGAGCCCCTCAGCTGCAAGCCCCTCACCAAGGGCCTCCTCAACCACGGCTACCGCGTCTCCACCACCCGCGGCTCGTACTTCCTCAAACACCATCTCGACGACTCCACCGGCGACCGCGCGACGATCGTCCGCCAGCACCGCGCCACCCAGCGGCTGCAGTCGCTCGGGGTGCCGGTCGCCCCGCCCGTCGAGGACACGGAGGGCGACACGGTCACGGAGATCGACGGCCGGTGCTACGCGCTGCACCCCTGGGTGGACGGACTGCACCGGGTCGGCGCCCAGCTGACCCTCGCCCAGTCGGAACGGCTCGGGGCGCTCCTCGGGGCCGTACACACGGGGCTCGCGCAGGTGATGGAGACGGGGGCGACCGGGGGGCGCGGGCATGCCAGCCCGGACGCCGTCGACACGTTCGCGCTGATCGACGACCTGCTGGCCGCGGCGCGCGACCGCCGCCCCCGGGACTCCTTCGACGAGCTGGCCGAGCACCGCCTCGTCGAACGGCGTGCCCTGCTGGAGCGGCACGCCGACCGCCGGCCGCCCACCCCCGACATCCCGGCGACCGGCTGGGTGCACGGCGACTTCCACCCGCTGAACGTGCTGTACCGGGGCGCCGACCCGGTGGCGATCATCGACTGGGACCGGCTGGGGGTGCAGCCGCGCGCCGAGGAGGCGGTACGGGCCGCGGCCATCTTCTTCGTGGAGCCCGCCGGGAAGCTGGATCTGGAGAAGGTACGGGCCTACGCGCGGGCCTACCGGCGTGCGGTCGGGGCGGGCGCCTGCGAACTGGCCGCCGCGGTGCACCGGGTGTGGTGGGAGCGGCTCAACGACTTCTGGATACTGCGCTGGCGCTACCGCCTGGACGACCGAAGGGCCGACCCGCAGTTTCCTGCGGTGTCGGCCCTGGCGGTCTGGTGGACGCGGGAGTACGAGGCGGTGCGCGACGCCTTCACGGGGTGAGGGCGGGCAGGGCCACAGGGGCTCTACTGAGGCGTGCCGCCGACTGCGCTGTCACCGGGGCTGCCGCCGGCCGCACCGGCGGCGTCGCTGCCGCCCGGGGTGCCCGGAGCGGTGGCCGTGTCACTCGGCAGAGGGGTCTCGCCACCGGTCGTGCCGTTCGTCGTGCCGTCGGACGTGCCGGTGTCCGGCGGGGTGGCCGTCTCGGACGGGGTCTCGGACGGCGTGGTCGGCGAGGGGGACTTGGAGAAGGACGGCGGCTTGCTCGACTGCTGCTTGCCGCCGGTGGTGTCGGCCGGCGGCGGGACGATGTCCGTCTGCTCGTCGGTCGGCTCCGCCGAACTCTCCTTCGTGGTGGGGGAGCTGGAGGTCGTGATCGGCGTCTTCTTGTGGGTGTTGTCGGGGTTGTTCTCGGCGTTCACCGCGATGGCGACACCCGCGCCGATCGCGATCAGCGCGAGGACGACGAACAGCCAGAGCTTGCCGCGGCCGCCACCGCTCCCGCGTCCGCCGTCGTACCCGCCGTCGTCCGGATTCATCGGCGGCAGGATCGGGCTCTGCGAGGTGTCCCCGTGCTGCGGGTGCCCCATCGCCATCGTCCCGCCGGACATGCCCATGGCCGGGGTGTTGCCGCGCTCGTGCGCGGTGACCGGCCCGGTGTTCCACGTACCCGTGTGACCGCCCTGCACCTGAAGCATCTGCAGGCTGTACTGGACCAGCCCGCGCATCTCCTCGGCGCTCTGGAACCGGTCGTCCGGGTCCTTCGCGAGCGACCGCATGACGAGCCCGTCCAGCTCAGGCGGCACCGCGTCCATGATCTCGGACGGCGGGACCGGAATGTCCTGAACGTGCTGGTACACCACGGAGAGCGGTGTCTCGCCCGTGAACGGGGGCCGCAGCGCGAGGAGTTCGTAGAGCAGACAGCCGGTGGCGTACAGGTCGGAGCGGTGGTCGACGGCCTTGCCCAGCGCCTGCTCGGGCGAGAGGTACTGCGGCGTGCCCATGACCATGCCGGTCTGGGTCATCGTCGACTGCGCACCGTGCAGCGCACGGGCGATGCCGAAGTCCATCACCTTGACCGCGCCGGAGTCCGTGATGATCACGTTGGCCGGCTTGATGTCACGGTGCACGATGCCGTGCTGGTGCGAGTACGCGAGGGCCTCCAGCACCCCCGAGACGATGATCAACGCCTGCTCGGGCGGCGGCGCCTCGGCGTTGAGCAGCAGATCACGGATGGTGCGGCCCTCAACGAGCTCCATCACGATGTACGGGACGGTCCGGCCGCCCACGACGTCCTCACCGGAGTCGTACACGGCGACGATCGCATGGTGGTTGAGGCCCGCGACCGACTGTGCCTCACGCGTGAACCGGGCCTTGGAGACCGGGTCCTCGGCAAGATCGGAACGGAGCAGCTTCACCGCGACGGTACGTCCCAGCCGGACGTCCTCCGCGGCAAAGACCTCGGCCATGCCACCCCGGCCCAGCCGGTGTGTCATCCGGTAACGTCCGTCACCGACCACACCTCCGATGCCCCAGGAGTCGGCTGCATCCGAGACTCCGCCGCCGTTTGCTTCGGGTTCGGGTGCCATCAGTCCTCGCCGTCGTATCTGTCCGCGCGTCCGCGGGTTCTCACGGTGTCTTGCATGCCTTGCTGCATTGCCACGTCACGCTACAGGCTCTGCCGGACACCCGGTTCTCGAGAGGGACGGGCCATCAAACCGGCTGCCGCACCGCTCACGCAAATTCCATGCTTTTCCTGTAACGCTTCCGAGACGCTTCCTGTGCGTAGGGTCACGGAACGGGCACCTGGCTTGACGTGTCGTACCCCTCGGGCAGACTTGGCCCGTCATACGGATCTTCGCGCGAGACGCGCGCCGAGGGGGAAGCAAGTCATGAGCCAGGACGGCGCACACGGCGCCCAGGGCCGCTACGCGGGCGGTTCGGTCGCCGGCGGCCGCTACCAGCTTCGCGACCTGCTCGGCGAAGGCGGGATGGCGTCCGTATATCTGGCGTACGACTCCGCGCTCGACCGTCACGTGGCGATCAAGACCCTGCACACGGAGCTGGGGCGCGAGCAGTCCTTCCGTGAGCGGTTCCGTCGCGAGGCTCAGGCCGTGGCCAAGCTGCAGCACACCAACATCGTCTCGGTCTTCGACACCGGCGAGGACGAGCTCGGCGGCGCGCTGATGCCGTACATCGTCATGGAGTACGTCGAGGGGGAGCCGCTCGGCTCCGTACTCCAGGCGGACATCCGCAGTTACGGTGCGATGCCGGCCGACAAGGCACTCAAGGTCACCGGCGACGTGCTGGCCGCACTGGACACCAGCCACGAAATGGGCCTGGTCCACCGCGACATCAAGCCCGGCAACGTCATGGTGACCAAGCGCGGCGTCGTAAAGGTCATGGACTTCGGTATCGCCCGCGCCATGCAGTCGGGCGTCACGTCGATGACGCAGACCGGCATGGTCGTCGGCACCCCGCAGTACCTCTCCCCCGAACAGGCCCTGGGCCGTGGGGTGGACGCGCGCTCCGACCTGTACTCGGTCGGCATCATGCTGTTCCAGCTGCTGACCGGACGGATCCCGTTCGACGCGGACTCGCCGCTCGCCATCGCGTACGCGCACGTCCAGGAGGAGCCGGTCGCGCCGTCCTCCATCAACCGGTCGATCACCCCGGCGATGGACGCACTGGTCGCCCGGGCACTGAAGAAGAACCCGAACGAGCGCTTCCCCAGCGCGGCGGCGATGCAGGACGAGATCACGCGCGTGCTGAACGCGGGCGGCCAGACGGGCGCCCCGGTGATCATCGGCGGCGCGGCCGGGCCGCCGAACAGCGGGTCGGGCGTCGGCTCGGCGGTCTTCCCGCCGGTCGACCAGTCCATACAGACGCCGCAGGGCGTGCAGATGCCGTACCAGCCACAGCAGTACCAGCAGCAGCCCGGCCCGTACGGCCCGCCGACCCCGGCGCCCACGCCGTCGCCGTCGCCGAGCTACGGCTACCCGCAGTCGAGCCCGGCGTACCGGACCCCGGCCCCGGCGCCGTACACGATCTCGCCGCAGCCGGTGGGTGGCGGCGGTGGCACCGGCGGGGGCGGCAAGCGGAACATGCCGGTGATCGTCGGTTCGATCGTGGTCGCGCTGATCGCGATAGGCGGCCTGATCACGGTGCTGTCGCTGAAGGGCGACCCGGGTTCGGACACGGGCAAGGGCGGTGACCCGAGCAGCTCGCCGGTGGCGGGCGAGCACAAGGGTCCGGAGCGGAACCGGACGATGAAGACGGAAAGGTGCACCGACCCCTCCGAGGACATCGACGACCCGAGCAAGATCGAGGCGCCGGACTTCACGTACAAGGACTACCTCTCCGCCAAGGAATGTGCCACGACCGCGGGCTGGACGGTCAAGAGGATCAAGGTCCCGGGCAACACCTACGCCGAGGACCAGGTCCTGGAACAGTTCCCGTCCGCCGGTACCGCCATGGACGAGAAGGGCGCCCACTTCGAGCTGCGCGTCTCGACGGGCGACCCGGCCTGACACGCACGCACGCACAAGGAGAAGTGACGGTCCGGCACGCGTGAGGTGTGCCGGACCGTTTCGCCTTACGGGCGTCCGGGATGCCGGACAGCCACCTGAGATGCCGGATATATCGGCACATGTGACGCTGACCTCATGGCTTCAGCACTTCTCTCCATATGGTCGTCGAGGTGTGTGGCCTGTCTGGTGATAGCCACGGGGGCGGCCTTGGGGCCGGCACAGGGACAGGCACACTCCGACCAGCGCACTTCCGGTGGTACGCCGGGGCTGACCCGGGCTCGGCCCGGCGAATCGGTGGCCGCTCCGCCGCCCCCCGAGCGCTCCTCGCCCCCGAGCTCCGCCGCCCCGACCGTCACCCCCTCCTCCGACGCATCCGCCGGTCCTTCGGGCGAACCCTCGGTCACCCCTTCGGCCGATCACTCGACGATTCCGTCCTCGCCCTCCTCGCCCTCCCCGGCCGCTTCGGCCGGCAGGCCGGCCACCCCCTACGCCTCGGCCTCGGCCTCGGCTTCACGCTCCGCCTCGCCCTCGGCTTCACGCTCCGCCTCGCCCTCCGCCTCCGACTCCCCCTCGGCATCCGTGAGCCCGTCCGCCAGGCCGTCGGCCCGCCCCGAGGCGCAGCCACCGCTCGCCGGGCGGCAGGCCGGGGAAGGGCGCCTGCGGCCGGGCCGGCCGTTCTCTCCGGGGGAGCTCGCTCATCACGACACCCCCCACGGCCTGCCCGAGGTGCAGCCCGAGGTCCAGCCCGTCGTGACGACTCCCGTCGCGGTGCCCGCGGTCACGCCCGAGGTGAGCGGCTCCCCGCCGGAGGGCCGGCTCGCGCCGCAGGCCCTCGACACTCCCGCCGTGCGACGAGTGCAGAAGGTGTCGTTTGGCGCCGGAATCGCACTGATAGGGCTGGGGCTGGGCTTCCTGGCGTTCCGTCTGCGCCGGCCGAACTGAGACGGGGCCCACAAGCCCCCGCCGCGCCCGCGCGTTCCAGCAGGGGCTTGCATCGCGCAGCATACTCGGTATACATACTCAGTATGTCGATCCGTCACGGGCTGCTGGCCCTGGTGGAGCGGGGGCCCAGATACGGCTCCCAGCTCCGTACCGAATTCGAGTCACGCACCGGCTCCACCTGGCCGCTCAACGTCGGGCAGGTCTACACGACACTGAGCAGGCTGGAGCGCGACGGCCTGGTCGTCCAGGACGACGAGGACGACCAGGGACACGCCCTCTACGCGATCACCGACGACGGCCGCACCGAGCTGCGGAGCTGGTTCGAGACGCCCGTCGACCGCAGCAACCCACCCCGTGACGAGCTGGCCATCAAGCTCGCCATGGCAGTCGGCGCGCCCGGTGTCGACATCCGGGCCGTCATCCAGTCCCAGCGCCACCACACGGTGAAGGCGATGCAGGACTACACCCGTCTCAAGGCCCAGGCCCTCGCCGATGTCCCGGCCAACCGCGACGAGGTCGCCTGGCTGCTCGTACTGGAGCAGCTGATCTTCCAGGCGGAAGCCGAGGCCCGCTGGCTGGACCACTGCGAGTCCCGGCTGGTCCGCCTCGCCGAGGCCGCCGCCACGGAGCCGGAACCCGCGGTGCGTACGCCCGGCCGCGCCCCGGCCCGTACCACCCGCCCACGTATCCGGCGCTGACCACGGAACAACCCGGCACCGGCCTCGGCCTCGGACCGCCCGCGTACGCACGGGCGCCGACCACCGACCGTCACGTACGCACCCGGCACTCACCGCGGACCGCGACGTACACGCTCCGCGCCGGTCACCCGCTGCTTCGGTATCAGCGACCGCCTCGGTTTCACGACCGATCCGGTATCACCGACGGCCCCGCCATCACCGACCGCTTCGGTATCAGCGACGACCTCGCTATCAGTCGTCGGCCCCACAAGACCCGTTCCAAGGGGGAACCACCCACCATGTCCTCGCGCGCCCCGTCCCGCCCCGTGTCCTCATCCGGTTCGCCGCTGCCGGTCGAGGCACCGGTGCTCGAACTCCGAGCGCTCACCCGCACCCATGGCACCGGCGTCGCCGAGGTGCACGCCCTGCGCGGCATCGACCTCTCCGTGCACACCGGTGAACTCGTCGCCGTGATGGGCCCCTCCGGCTCCGGCAAGTCCACCCTGCTGACCATCGCGGGCGGTCTCGACACCGCGTCCAGCGGCCAGGTCATCATCGAGGGCCAGGACATCGCCGGCCTCGGCCGCAAGGGCGTCGCCGCCCTGCGCCGCCGCAGCGTCGGCTATGTCTTCCAGGACTACAACCTGATCCCCGCCCTCACCGCCGCCGAGAACATCGCCCTGCCCCGCGAGCTCGACGGGGTCTCCGTGCGCAAGGCCCGCAAGGAGGCGCGGGCGGCGCTGGAAGAGATGAAGCTCCTGGAGATCGCCGACCGGTTCCCGGACGAGATGTCCGGCGGCCAGCAGCAGCGCGTCGCGATCGCCCGTGCGCTGGTGGGGGACCGGCGCCTGGTGCTCGCCGACGAACCGACCGGGGCGCTCGACTCCGAGACCGGCGAGGCCGTGCTCGCGCTGCTGCGCAACCGCTGCGACCAGGGTGCGGCCGGCGTGATGGTGACGCACGAGCCGCGGTACGCCGCCTGGGCGGACCGGGTCGTGTTCCTCCGGGACGGTTCGATCGTCGACCAGACGCTCACCACCGGCGCCGACTCGCTGCTGGCCGCCGAGGGCGCCAAGTGAGCATCTTCACGGGTTGGCGCGCCGCCCTCCGGATGGCCCGGCGCGACGCGATGCGCGCCAAGGGCCGCAGCGCACTGGTCGTCGCGATGATCGCTGTCCCGGTGCTCGGCGTCACGGCACTCGATGTGACGTACCGCAGCGTCACTCCGACCGTCGCCAAACAGCTGACGGCCGACATGGGCTCCGCCGACGCACTCTTCAGCGACCAGCAGATGGGCCCCCTCGAGCAGACGCCCGACGCGGAGATGTACACCAGCGTCGACGGCAGCGGGCCAGGGAACGGCACGGGCCCCTCGGCCGACATCAGGACCACCTTTCCCAAGGGCTCACGGGCGATCAGCATCCAGTCCGTCCCGGCGAGCGTCACCACCGAGTACGGCATAGCCAACACCGACATCTACGAGTTCCGGACGTCGGACAAGCTGGCCCGCGGCAAGATCGACCTCGTGCGCGGTGCCTACCCGCACGGCAAGGGCGAGGTGGCCGCCACCGAGCCGTTCCTCAAGTCGACCGGGCTGCACGTCGGTTCGTCCACCACCCTGCGCAACTCCGGTGAGAAGTACACGATCACCGGTGTGGTCGAGCAGCCGGACGATCTGAGGGCCAAGACCCTGTACGCCGACCCCGGTACGGTCATCGCGCCGTGGAAGGCCAAGGCCGACCACGACAAGAAGGTGCTGCCGCCGAACACCGGCTCCAAGAACTGGCTGGTCAAGGGCCCGGAAGGGGTGGGGGTGACCTGGCCGCACGTCATGGAGGCCAATAAGTCGGGCGTCCTCGTCAAGTCCCGTCAGGTCGTCCTCGACCCGCCGCCGGACTCCGAGGTCCCGCTGGCCAAGAAGAACAACCACATGTCCATGGGCAGCTCCGGTGAGCTGAGCGCGGAGCTCGTCACCGTGATCGCCATGACGGTCCTGGAGATCGTGCTGCTCGCCGGACCGGCCTTCGCCGTCGGTGCGCGCCGCTCCCGCCGCCAGCTCGGCCTGCTCGGCACCTGCGGCGGGGACAGGCGCCATGTCCGGGCCGTGGTGCTCGGCGGCGGTCTCGTGCTCGGCGGCATAGGAGCCGTGGCCGGTGTGGTGGCCGGACTCGGGCTCACCGCAGCGCTCCGCCCCCTGATCGAGGAGTGGGCCGGGCACCGCTTCGGCTCCCTCTCCCTGAAGCCCACGGAGCTGCTGGTCATCGCCATGCTCGGCCTGGTCACCGGTCTCCTGGCGGCGTTCGCCCCGGCGATCGTGGCGAGCCGGCAGTCCGTACTGGAGTCGCTCACCGGCCGCCGCGGCGTCCGCCGCTCCTCACGGGTGCTGCCCGCCCTGGGCGCCTGTGTACTGGCCATCGGTTGTGCCGTCGCCGTCTACGGCGGCACCAGCGGGGACACGACGCTGGTCGCCGGCGGCTCGGTCGTCGCCGAGCTCGGACTGCTCGCCTGCATCCCGGTGATCGTCGGATTCCTCGGCCGGCTGGGCCGCAGGCTGCCGCTCTCGCCGCGGATGGCGCTGCGCGACGCGGCCCGTAACCGCGGGCGTACCGCACCCGCGGTCGCCGCGGTGATGGCGGCCGTCGCGGGTTCGGTGGCCATCGCCACGTACTTGTCCAGTATCTCGGCCGAGACCGAATTCAACTACTCCCCCACGCTCACGCGGGGAACCGCAAACGTCACGGCAGCCGACGCCAAGGCGGCCGAGCGGCTCCCGCTGGCACGGGCTGTCGTCGAGCGGAACATGGCCGTCACCGGCGGGCACGCCGACTACGGACGGGTCTGGGCGGGCAGCGACTGCTACACCTACAACGAAGAGGAGAACGGCTGCGGCACCCTGGAGATGGTCAAGCCCACCGGTAAGGGGCACAGCTGCCCGCTCAAGGGCAAGGGCGCCAAGGAACTCGCCGCGCGGCTCTCCGCCAACGAGCACAGGAAGCTGATGCGCTCCCCCGCCTGCCTGGACGAGTACATGAACTGGACCTCCTTCGGCACCGACTCGAACAAAATCGTGGTGGCGGATGCGGCCATGCTCACCACGTACGTGAAGCTCGACGACCCCGCAGCCGCCAAGGCACTGGCCGCGGGCACTCCGGTGCTGCTCAACCCGGCGTACGCGAAGAACGGCGAGGTCACCCTCAAGGCCGTCCACACGTACAACGACCGCGACAAGAAGAACCGGAAGCTGCACCCGGGCACGGCACGGACCACCACGGACCGGCTGAAGGTGTACGTGGCTCCCGAGAAGTACGCCGCCACCCCCGCAGTCCGCATGATCCTGCCCCGGAAGACCGCGGAGCGGCTCGGCCTGCACACCGAGCCGTCCGGCAGTGTGTACGCCGTCTCGCACGCCCCGACGGACGCGGAGGACCAGCGGGTCTCCGCCGCGATCCAGCAGGCGGGCGGCGGCATCTGGGTGCAGTCGGACTACGGCCCCAGCCGGCGGGAGGACATCATCCTGCTGATCCTGACCCTGTTCGCGGGAATGGTGACCCTGGGCGCGGCCGCGATCACGACCGGTCTCGCCAAGGCGGACGCGGAGGCCGACCTCAACACGCTCAGCGCGGTGGGCGCGCCCCCGCGGGTGCGGCGCTCGCTCTCCGGGTTCCAGTGTGTGGTGGTGGCACTCACGGGTGTGGTGCTCGGCACACTGGCAGGGCTGGTGCCCGCGGTGGCGCTGCGCCTCATCGACCTGCGCGACGCGTTGCAGCAGATGCGGGTCGAGCCCATGCGGTCGGCGTACACGCCGATCGTGCTGCCCTGGGGCACCCTCGCTCTGCTCGTCGTGGGCGTGCCGCTGGTCGCCGGGGTGCTCGCGGCGGCGTTCACCCGGTCGCGCCTGACGCTGGCACGACGGGCCGGATGACGTCGTGGGCGACGGGACGGGTCGGATGACGTCGTGGGCGACGGGACGGGCCGACCGATGACCTCGTACGGCGCGTGATCGGCGGCCCGATCGGCTGTTCTGGTGCCCTCGGAAACGGTGGATCAACCGTTTGCGGGGGCACCACCCTGTTGTACGGCAGGTGTGCGAGACAATGGCGCCATGGAGATGCCGAGGAATGAACGGTCGCAGGAGCACCCCCAAGTCCTCGTAGTGGGGCAGGACGGCATGGCGATCGGCGGCGGTGGCACTGACGACGAATCGCGTGAGGTCCCAGTGACAGAAATGGTCGAACAGCCCGCGAAGGTCATGCGCATCGGCAGCATGATCAAGCAGCTCCTGGAAGAGGTCAGGGCGGCTCCTCTCGACGAGGCGAGCCGGGTCCGGCTCAAGGAGATCCACGCAAGCTCCGTGAAGGAGCTGGAGGATGGCCTCGCCCCGGAGCTGGTGGAGGAACTTGAGCGGCTCTCCCTGCCGTTCAACGAGGAGTCGGTGCCCTCCGAGGCGGAACTCCGGATTGCGCAGGCTCAGTTGGTCGGCTGGCTGGAGGGCCTCTTCCACGGCATCCAGACGGCACTGTTCGCCCAGCAGATGGCGGCCCGGGCGCAACTGGAGCAGATGCGTCGCGCCCTCCCGCCGGGCAGCGGTCACGAGGACGATGACGGCGCGTCGGACGCGCACGGGGCGATCCGCTCGGGGCCGTACCTGTAGCCCGTACGCCTTCCCTCCACCTGTCTACGCACAGACGGACAGCGGGGCCCGGCACGCGAATCTGTGTGCCGGGCCCCGCTGTCCGTATGGCTCAGGCTGCCGGCGTCCGCAGAAGCACCTTGCCGATGTGCACGCTGGACTCCAGCACCCGGTGGGCCTCCGCCGCGTCGGACATCGGCAGGGTACGGTCCACGACCGGCCGGACCACGCCACTGCCGATCAGCGGCCACACGTGCTCGCGCACGGCGGCGACGATGGCGGCCTTCTCCGCAAGGGGGCGCCCGCGCAACGACGTGGCGGTGACGGCGGCCCGCTTGTTCAGCAGGACACCCAGATTGAGCTCGCCCTTGGCGCCGCCCTGAAGACCGATGATGGCGAGTCGGCCGCTGACGGCGAGCGCCTTCACATTCCGGTCCAGGTACTTCGCGCCGACGATGTCGAGGATGACGTCCGCGCCCGCCCCGTCCGTCGCCTTGAGCAACTCCTCGACGAAGTCCTGCTCCCGGTAGTCGATCAGGATGTCGGCCCCGAGCTCCGCGCAGCGCGCCAGCTTCTCGGGCCCGCCCGCCGTCACCGCGACCCGCGCGCCCACGGCCTTGGCGAGCTGGATCGCCATCGTGCCGATGCCACTGGACCCGCCGTGCACCAACAGCGTCTCACCGGGACGCAGATGGGCCACCATGAAAACGTTCGACCAGACGGTCGACGTCACCTCGGGCAGCGCCGCAGCCACCGTCAGGTCGATGCCGTCCGGTACGGGGAGCAGCTGTCCGGCGGGTACGGCGACCTTCTCCGCGTATCCGCCGCCCGCCAGCAGCGCACACACCTCGTCGCCGACGGTCCAGCCGGTGACACCGGGGCCGATCTCCGTGATCCGGCCGGAGCACTCCAGACCGGGGTAGGGGGACGCGCCGGGCGGCGGGTTGTAGAAGCCCTGCCGTTGGAGCACATCGGCGCGGTTGACCGCGCCGGCCACGACCTCGACGAGGACCTCGCCCTCGCCAGGTACGGGATCGGGGACCTCGGCCCATACGAGCGCGTCGGGGCCACCGGGTTCGGGGATCGTGATCGCATGCATGGCGGCGAGGCTACTCCGTGACGCCGTCGCGCCAGGCGAAGAGACACCCCGGACCGTCACGCCCCTTGCCGGCGCGGCGTGTTCAGCGGCGGGGTGCCCGAGACGCGCACGATGGTGATCAGCCGGTCCGTCAGCTGCAACGGGCTGGCCGCCGGATCGTCGTAACCGAGCAGCCGGTGGCCACGCAGCACGCTGACGACCAGGTCGTCGGTCTCCCGGACGCTCTTGCCGACCTCGGCCTTTATCACCGGCCGTTCGACGAGATCGAGGCCGCTGCCCTGCTGGATCAGGTCCTCCATCACCGTGCCCGCGCTCGGGCTGAGGACCGAGAGACCCAGCAGCCGGCCCGCGGCACTGGCGCTGGTGATCACGGCGTCGGCGCCGGACTGCCGCAGCAGAGGTGCGTTCTCCTCCTCGCGCACCGCCGCGACGATCTTCGCGCCACGGTTGAGCTGCCGCGCCGTCAGCGCGACCAGCACCGCCGTGTCGTCGCGCTGGGTGGCGATGATGATCTGACGCGCCTTCTGGAGTTCGGCCCGCAGCAGCACGTCGCTGCGCGTCGCATCCCCGACGACGCCCACGTAACCTTCGGCGTTCGCTGCCTCGATCACCTTGTTCGCCGGGTCGACGATCACGATCTGTTCCTTCTTCAGACCGGTGGCGCAGAGCGTCTGGATCGCCGAACGGCCCTTCGTGCCGAAGCCGACGACAACGGTGTGGTCACGCAAGTTGGTTCTCCAACGGTTCAGCCGGAAGTCCTCCCGGGTCCGCTCCGTCAGGACCTCCAGGGTGGTGCCGACCAGGATGATCAGGAAGAGCACGCGCAGCGGTGTCACGAGCACCACGTTGGTCAGCCGTGCAGTGTCGCTGTACGGAGTGATGTCGCCGTAGCCGGTGGTGGAGAGGGTGACCGTCGAGTAGTAGACGGCGTCGAGCAGGTCCACCGATTCATCTGCGTTGTCGTGATAGCCGGAACGGTCGGCCCAGACGATCAGCACCGTGGCGGCCAGGACTATCAGCGCCATCAACAGCCGTTTGGCGACCTGTCGGAGCGGCCTGTCGACGACACGGCGCGGAAGCATGATCCGGGTGGGGACGAGATGCTCGTCGACCCGCCTGGCCATCGCGTCGTGGCCGGGAAGTTTCACGTGAAACACCCTTCCGTCCATGGCGTCGCCGAGGCCCACGGTAGATCGAGGATCTCCACCTCGGTGCCGGACCGTACCCCGCCCGGCGGCACGACGGCCAGCCCGTCGGCGGCGGCGATCCCACGGAGCATGGCCGGACCGTTGTAGTGCAGCGGTACGACGTGTTCGGGGCCCGAGCCCGCACCGACCCGGTGCACGACGGGGACCAGGCGGGTGTCGTGCGGGTGCCCGTGCACCTCGTCGCGCACGACGACCCGGTACGAATCCTCCACCGTCTGGCCGGCCAGCCCGCGCAGCAAGGGCTCTGCGAGCGTGAGGAGACCGGAGACGGCGGCGAGGGGGTTGCCGGGCAGCCCGACGAGATACGGGCCCCCGGAGGGCAGCCGGGTCAGCAGCATCGGGTGACCGGGGCGCACGGCGACGCCGTCGACCAACAGCTCCGCGCCGATCTCGGTGAGGACGGGATGGACGTGGTCGACGGGGCCTGCCGCGGTACCGCCGGTGGTGATGACGAGATCGGCGTCGGAGGTGGTGAGGGCATGCCGGAGGGCCTCACGGTCGTCGCCGAGGCGTCGCGGAGCGGAGACCTCGATGCCCATCGCCCGGAGCCAGGGGCCGATCATGGGGCCCAGGGCGTCCCGGATCAGCCCGTCGTGCGGCAGACCGGTGGTGAGCAGTTCGTCCCCGAGGACGAGGACGTCGACGCGCGGGCGGGAGACCGTCAGCAGCGCGTCGAAACCGGCGGCGGCGGACAGCCCGAGGACGGCGGGCGTCACCACCGTTCCGGCGGGCAGGAGTTGATCGCCGGAACGGCACTCCTGGCCACGCGGCCGGATGTCCTGCCCGGGAACCACCCGGCGCTGCGCGTACAACAGCCCCTTGGCCTCGTCGGCGTGAGCGTGTTCGCTCCGGATCACAGCGGTGGCATTGGCCGGGATGCGGGCGCCGGTGGCAATCCGTACGGCATCACCGTCGGGAAGCGGGGCGGGCGCACTGTGCCCGGCCAGAATGCCCAGCCCTTGCCCTCCGCCCTCGCCTCTTCGGAGAGTCCAGGGCCCGGGTCCGGCAACGACCCAGCCGTCCATGGCGGACGTGTCGAAGGACGGCAGATCGGCGAGTGCGGCAAGCGGCTCCGCCAGTACGCGTCCGATGGCCCGGTCGAGGGTGAGCCGCAGAGTCCGGGGCGAGGCGGACCGCCCCGCCCGCGCGGCGAGAGCGCGGGCCTCGCCCCAGGCGGTGGCATGCCTGCGCTGAACGTCGGCGCGTCGGTCGCGGGCACGCGGGTCGCGGGCGGATTCGGGGGCAGGGTACTGGCCGGAGGAGTGGCCGGGGGGCTGCCTGCCAGGGGCGCGGCCGGGGCTGCGGCCGGCACCGTGGTCCGTGCCCTGGTGCACGCTCGGGCCAGGACCGGCACCAGGGCTCTGAACGGGGTCGGGGTCCGATCCCGGCGTGGGTCCTTGGCCAGGGACGTGGTCAGGGCTGTGGTCAGGACTCTGTCGCGGGCCCGAACCGGATCCCTGCCGGGGACTCTGTTCCGAGAACCCGGCCCGGGGCTGCGGCTGAGCCACTGATCGGGGCTCACGCGGGGAGCGGCGCCCGACCAGCGCGAGCGCCTGGTCGACGGCCCGGTCCTCCTCGACGGCGCGGGCCAGCTCAGCGGCACGGGCCTCCTCGGCGGCGCGAGCCTGCTCGGCGACGCGAGCCTCTGCGGCGGCACGGGCGCCCTCGGCGTTCGGGACCTCATCCTCCGCACGAGCCTGACCGGCCGCCGAGGCAACCCCTGCGACACCGGCACCCGAGACAGCCTGATCTTCTCCTGCGGCATCGGCCCGGCCGGCACCCTGAGCTTCTCCCGCGGCACCGGCACCCGCGGCAGCCCGGTCCTGATCCGCTGCGGTGGCCCGGCGTGCCGCCGGAGCCTCCGCGGCGGCACCGATCTCCCCCGCGGTCAGGACGGCGGCCGAGCCCGCCCCCGGACCTCTGCTCCCCGAATCCGGAGGGGGCCCGGGCGTCCAGTCGTCGGCCGCGCCCCCGTCGGCCTTGCGTTGGGGTGTCGTCATGGCGTCTCTGCCTCGTCCGCCCAGCGAAGGGCGAGCGCGGCCGCCTTCCGGGCGGCTTCGGCCACGGCCTCGGCTCCGCCGCCGTCGCCGCTCGCCTTCGCCGCCGCGTACCCGACCAGGAAAGTCGTCAGGGGCGCGGCGGGCCGGGCCACACCGTGGGCGGCATCACGGGCGAGGTCGAGCAGGACGTCGGTGTCGACGTCGAGTTCGATGCCCAGTTCGTTCTTGACTGCGGTGATCCATTCGTCCAGCACGGTCCCATGCTCTCCGATACGGGCCCGGGCTGCGGCAATGTCTTCCCAGGTGTCGCAGTCGAAGGAGGCGAGCGGATCGGCCTCGACGCGGGCGAGGTCCAGTTCGTGCGTCAGCAGACGCAGCGGGAGCCCGGCCAGGCTGCCGTGCTCGGCGGCCAGCAGGGCCAGCTCGCGACGGAGCGGCTCGGAACGGTAGACGGCGACCAGCGGCTGGTCCCGCCCGTCCTGATCCACGCACAGCGCCCCGTCACGCTCCCCGTGAGCAGCTGCGGCCAGCAGTTCCTTGACCGTGCTCTCCCCCAGGAACGGCAGATCGGCGGAGAGCACGAGCAGATACCCGGCCGTCGTGAGCCGCACCCCGGCGCCGAGCGCCGCCAACGGCCCGCCGCCCTGCGGCTCTTCGCGCGCCCAGGTCACTGGGCGTACGGTGGGCCGCCGGCCGCCCACCACGACGGTGGCTGCGGCGTCGGCGCAGGCGGCGAGCACCCGGTCGAGCAGCGCCCGGCCACCCACCCGCAGGGCCGGCTTGTCGGCACCCCCGAGGCGCTTGGCGGCCCCTCCGGCAAGGACGATGGCGTCATACACGGTCATGCCCCGAGTATGAGTGCCACACGCTCCCGTTGAACCTCCCCGTTCCCTTCCTCCTCGCCCTCCTCCGCTTCCCCTCTTCTTCTCCTACAACGTGCGCAACAGCAGCGCAGGCTGTTCCACGCAGTCGGCCACGTATCGCAGGAAGCCGCCTGCCGTGCCGCCGTCACAGACCCGGTGGTCGAAGGTCAGCGAGAGCTGAACGACCTGGCGCACAGCCAACTCACCCTGGTGCACCCACGGTTTGGCCACGATGCGACCGACACCCAGCATGGCCGCCTCCGGGTGGTTGATGATCGGCGTCGAACCGTCGACCCCGAACACCCCGTAGTTGTTCAGCGTGAACGTGCCGCCGCTCAGATCCGCCGGGGTCAGTTTCCCCGTCCGGGCAGCCTCGGTCAGCCGGCCGATCTCGGCACCGATCGACTCCGCGTTACGGTCCTGCGCATTCCGCACGACAGGGACGACCAGCCCCCGGTCGGTCTGAGCCGCGAACCCCAGATGGACGTCGGGCAGCCGCACGATCTCCCGCGCGTCCAGGTCCACCGTGGAGTTGAGCTCGGGGAACCGGGCCAGCGCCGCCGTGCAGATACGGGCCAGCAGGGCGAGCACCGACACCTTCGGCCCCGCAGCCGGACTGCCGGCGCCGTTCATCGCGGCTCTCGCGGCCATCATCTCGGTGGCGTCCGCGTCGACCCAGCACGTGGCGTCGGGTATCTCGCGCCGGCTGCGTGCCAACTTGTCGGCGACCGCGCCCCGTACACCGCGCAACGGAATCCGCTCCCCGGCGACCGCACGGGCAACCGAAGGGGCCACCGATGCCGGGGACGACGCCGAAGCCGACGCCGGGACTGCGGACACGGGAGCCGACTCCACTGTTCCGCTCGCCGCCGCCCTGATGGCGGATTCGACATCGGACCGGAGGATCAGACCGTCCCGCCCCGACCCCGTCAGCTGCCGCAGGTCGAGATCATGCTGCCGCGCCAGCTTCCGGACCAAAGGCGAGATGACCGCCACCGGCCCCGGTCCCTCACCGGGAACAGCCGCTGGGACCGTCCCTGCGACAGCCCCCGGGGCCGGCTTCCCCGCAGGCACCGTCACAGACCCCGCACCGGAGACCGCCTCGGGCCGAACCCGCCGACGACGCGCCGCCGGTGCCCCCGTCCCGTACCCCACCAGCACATTGCCGGACGACTCGGCCTCCGCAGCCCCATCAGCGGCGAGCTCTCCCGCAGTGGACCCGACCGCCACCGTCAACAACGGTGCCCCGACCGGAAGTTCCGCGCCCTCCTCGCCGAACCTGGCGGTCACCACACCTCCGTAGGGGCACGGCACCTCCACCATCGCCTTGGCCGTCTCGACCTCGACGACCGGCTGGTCGATGGCAACCACGTCGCCGACCTCCACCAGCCAGCGCACGATCTCCGCCTCGGTCAGTCCTTCGCCGAGGTCGGGCAGCTTGAATTCGAGCACCTGGGGCATCAGCTCTCCGCCTCCCACTGCAGCCGCGCGACCGCGTCGAGCACCCGGTCCACGCCCGGCAGATGGTGCCGCTCCAGCATCGGCGGCGGATAGGGGATGTCGAATCCGGCGACCCGCAGCACCGGCGCCTCCAGGTGGTGGAAGCAGCGCTCGGTGATCCGGGCGGCGATCTCCCCGCCGGGGCCGCCGAACCCGGACGACTCATGGACGACGACCGCGCGACCGGTGCGCCGCACCGAAGCGGCGACCGTCTCGTCGTCGAACGGGACCAGCGAGCGCAGATCGACCACTTCGAGGTCCCAGCCCTCCTCGACGGCCGCTTCCGCGGCCTCCAGGCAGACGGGCAGGGACGGCCCGTACGTGATCAGCGTCGCGCTGCGCCCAGGGCGGCGGACGACGGCCCGCCCGATCGGTTCGACGGCCACCGGCGCCTCCGGCGACCAGGCCGCCTTCGACCAGTACAGCCGCTTCGGCTCCAGGAAGACCACCGGGTCGTCGGAGGCGATCGAGGCCCGCAGCAGCCCGTACGCGTCGTCGACCGTGGCGGGCGTGACGACATGCAGGCCGGGCGTGGCCATGTAGTACGCCTCAGACGAGTCGCTGTGGTGCTCGACCCCGCCGATCCCGCCGCCGTACGGCACCCGCACCGTGATCGGCAGCGGCATGGCACCACGGGTCCGGTTCCGCATCTTGGCGACGTGGCTGATGAGTTGCTCGAACGCCGGGTAGGCGAACGCGTCGAACTGCATCTCCACCACGGGCCGCAGCCCGTACATCGCCATACCGACAGCCGTCCCGAGGATGCCCGCCTCGGCCAGCGGCGTGTCCGTACAGCGGTCCTCGCCGAACTCCTTCGCCAGCCCGTCGGTGATCCGGAAGACCCCGCCGAGCGTGCCGACATCCTCACCGAGGACATGCACCGTCGGGTCCTCGGCCATCGAGTCACGCAGCGCACGCCCCAGAGCCTGCGCCATGGTGGCCGGCTTGGCCCTCTCCGTCTGCTCGCCGGTCATAGCCGCCGCCGTCGTCATCGCCCTCCCTCCGCACCACGTGGGCCGCTCTGGCCGTGGTGGTCCTGCTCGGCGTCGAGCTCGACCCGCAACCGGGCCGCCTGCTCCCGCAGTTGCGTGGTCTGTTCCGCGTACACATGGGTGAAGAGGTCCATCGGGTCGAGCACCGGATCGGCGTTCATCCGCTCGCGGAGCCCGGCGGCCATCCGCTCCGCGGCCGCGCGCGCCTCCTCGATGCCGTCTTCAGCGAGCAGCCCGCGCCCGGTCAGCTCCCGCTCCAGAAGCTGAATCGGGTCGTGCGCCCGCCACGCCTCCACCTCGCTGTCGACGCGGTAGCGCGTGGCGTCGTCGGCGTTCGTATGGGCGTCCATCCGGTACGTCACAGCCTCGACGAGCGTCGGGCCCCCTCCGGCCCTGGCCCGCGCCACCGCCTCGCCGAGCACCTGGTGCACCGCGGCCGCGTCATTGCCGTCGACCAGCCGGCCCGGCATCCCGTACCCCACCGCCTTGTGCGCCAGCGACGGCGCCGCCGTCTGCTTGGCCAGGGGCACGGAGATGGCAAAGCCGTTGTTCTGGACCAGGAAGACCACGGGGGCCCGCCAGACGGCCGCGAAATTCAGCGCCTCGTGGAAGTCGCCCTCGCTGGTCCCGCCGTCGCCGACCATGGCGAGCGCGACCACGTCGTCGCCCGCCAGCCGCGCCGCGTGCGCCAGGCCCACGGCGTGCGGGAGCTGGGTGGCGAGCGGGGTGCAGAGCGGGGCGATGCGGTGCTCGCGCGGGTCGTAACCGGTGTGCTGGTCGCCGCGCAGCAGGGTCAGTGCCTCGACCGGATCGAGACCGCGCGCGACCGCCGCGAGGGTGTCGCGGTAGCTGGGAAAGAGCCAGTCGCGCTCTTCCAGCACCAGCGCCGCCGCTATCTCGCAGGCCTCCTGCCCGGTACTGGAGGGATAGACGGCAAGTCGGCCCTGCTTGGTGAGGGCAGTCGCCTGTGCGTTGTACCGCCGGCCGCGCACCAGCTCGGCGTAGAGCCGCAGGAGCAGCTCCGGGTCTGCGTCGGCCGCGGCGTCCGTACCGAGCACGCGGTACGGCTCGGGGTCCGGGAGCAGCGGCGCGGGGTCGGTGAGCGGCTTCCAGGCCGGGGGCGGCGTGGGCCGGTAAGCGGCCGCGCCGGGCAGCTCTTGGACCGTCATGACAAGCACCTCCTGGCATCGAGGGGTATCGAGGGGTATCGAGCGGCATCTGGCGATATCGAGGGATCACCCGATACCGAGGTGTGGCTGAATATGTCGAAATGTCGAGCACGTGCCGAGGCGCGGATGCGGTGTGCCTCACCTACCGATTGTTCGGTCGCGAACGCATTTTGGCTACAGGCGCCGTCAGCCTGTGGACAAACGGTTCTCCACAGCCTGGGATAGGGGCAGGTCGTCCAGGGCAGGGAGGCACGAGGACATGGCAGCTGAACAAATGGCCGACGGAGCCGAGGACCCCGGCCGGGTTGCGCCCGCGCGGCCCATCGACGCCATCGACCGCGACATCCTCCGACTGCTCCAGACGGACGGACGCGCCTCGATACGGTCGGTGGCCGACCGCGTCCATGTGTCGCGCGCCAATGCCTACGCCCGGATCAACCGGCTCATCGACGACGGGGTGATCCGCGGCTTCAGCGCGCGGGTGGACCATGAGCGGGCGGGGCAGGGCGCCTCCGCGTACATCACGCTCAAGATCGTCCAGAACACCTGGCGAACGGTGCGCGAGCAGCTCCAGGCACTGCCGGGGGCTACCCACATCGCACTGGTCAGCGGCGATTTCGACGTACTGCTGCTCGTGCACACACCGGACAACCGGTCGCTGCGCGAGCTCGTCCTGACCAGGATCCAGGCCATCCCCGAGGTGCTCTCCACCCGCACGCTGCTGGTGTTCGAGGAGACGGACCTGGCCCCGGGCCCCGAGCGCCCCACCGAGCTGGCCTAGGGCCTCTCACGAACCGTGCTTCTTGAGGAACGCCCGTACCGCGGCCCAGTTCTCCTGGCTGTCGAGCAACGCCACTCCGTGCTCACCGGCGCCCTTGACGTAGATCAGCTTGTGCTCCGCCGCCTTGGTGCTCGCCCGGTTCAGCGTCTTCGCGTCGTCCCCGAAGTACGCGTCGTACTCGGCGGCCATGTAGAGCACCGGCGCGGTCAGCTTGGGCACGGCGCCCAGCGCGTTCATTCCGGAGTACAGCGTCGGCGCGGAGAGCGAGACCACCGCGTCCGGCTGCGGCTGCAGCTCCGGCGCCGCGGTGAGCACGGCGGTACCCCCCTTGGACGCCCCCATCAGCAGCAGCTTCTTCGCGCCCTTGCCGCGCAGATACCCGGCCGCCCCGACGATCTCGGAGACCTCCTGGCCCGCCGAATTGACCGCGAGCACCCGATAGCCGGCCCGGTGCAGCTCGTCGGCCTTGTCCTTCCACTGGCAGGCGGTGCCGTCGGACTGGTGGGCCAGCACGATCCCCGCGCCTGTCCCGGCGCCGCTCGCACCGCCGGGCATATAGCCACCGGTCTCGGTGGAGTCGGCGGACCCGAAGGTGATGGACGCCGCCTCGGCCTCGGCCGATGTCAGACAGCCGAAGTCATCAGGCTGCCGGGCCGCCTCACTCGCGTCCGCCCCCTTCTCGGCACCGCTGCCACCGGTGCCGCCGCTGCCGCCCCCTCCGCAGCCGGTCAGCGACACGGCGGCAAGCAACGTGACAGCACACAGGAACCCAGGAACACGAAGGACGGCAGCCATGCCGAAGGATGGTGGTCCGGACCTGTCCTGCCGTCAACGGTTCAGCGGTCGGAACGCATCCCCTCGAAGGCCAGCTGGACGACCGTGTCCGCCAGCTGCTCCCCCTCTGCGTCGCCCCCCGGCTGCGGCCGGTACCACTCCACCAGGGAGTTGACCATTCCGAAGAGCAGCCTCGTCGCCAGCCGTATGTCCACGTCGGAGCGGAGATCGCCGTCCGCGACGGCCGCCTTCAGCAGTTCGGCCACCCGCTGGTCGAACTCACGCCGGCGCTCCATGGCCCAGCGCTCGGCCTTCGTATTGCCCCGCACGCGCAGCAGCAGCGTGACGTAGGGCAGTTCGGCTATCAGCACCTCGACGGTACGTCGCGTGACGTACTCGACCCGCACGATCGCGCGCCCGCGCGTCGCACCCGGCTCGTCGAGAATCCCGAAGAGCCCGTCCAGCGCCCGGCTGACCGCGCGCCGCAGCAGCTCTTCCTTGCCCGCGACGTGGTGATAGATGGACGATTTGGAGATGCCCGCCGCCTTGGACAGGTACTCCATGGACGTGCCGTCGTAACCGCGCTCGTTGAAGACACGGACGGCGACGGTGAGGAGCGTCTCCGGTGTGTACGTGTCCCGCTTGGCCGTGGTCATGTCCGCGATCCTCCCCTACGAGTTGTCCACCGGTTTCGTGGGGCCCCTTGTCCCGACCGATCGTTCGGTTACTCTAACTCTGTCCGCCCGTCCCTGCCCAGCTCGATGAGGAGTTGGTCCGCCATGGCCGCCGAGCTCTCCCCGCACCTGCTGTCCGAGAAGCACCGCCCCACGCTCGACCAGGCCCTCGACGCGATCCACACGCGCGCGTACTGGTCCCCGCACCCCGAGCACCCGAAGGCGTACGGCGAGGGCGGTGCACCGGGCAGCCTGAGCGCCGCCGAGGGCAAGGCCGCCTTCGACGCCGTACTGCACACCCGGATCGACCTCGGTCAGCCGGGCACCGACGGCTGGACGGGCGGCGAGATCTCTCCCTACGGACCGGAGCTCGACGTCGAGTATCCGCACGCCGACCTGGATGTGCTGCTTCCGGCGATGCGCGCCGGAATGGCAGCGTGGCGCGAGGCGGGGCCCGAGACCAGGGCGCTGGTCTGTCTGGAGATCCTGGCGCGGATCAGCGCCCGCACCCATGAGTTCGGCCACGCCGTGATGCACACCAGCGGTCAGGCGTTCATGATGGCGTTCCAGGCGGGCGGCCCGCATGCCCAGGACCGCGGCCTGGAGGCGGTGGCGTATGCGTACGAGGAGCAGATCCGCACCCCGCGGACGGCGGACTGGTCCAAGCCGCAGGGCAAGCGCGATCCGCTGCAGCTGCACAAGACGTACATCGCGGCGGGCCGCGGCATCGCGCTGCTGATCGGCTGCAACACCTTCCCCACGTGGAATGGCTATCCGGGACTCTTCGCCTCACTCGCCACCGGCAATCCCGTCCTGGTGAAGCCGCACCCGCGCGCCGTGCTCCCCCTGGCGCTCACGGTGCAGGTGGCCCGCGAGGTACTGAGCGAGGCCGGCTTCGACCCCAATCTCGTCTGTCTGGCCGCCGAGCGTCCGGGCGAGGGCATCGCGAAGTCCCTGGCGGTCCTCCCCGAGATCAAGATCATCGACTACACCGGGTCCACCGCCTTCGGCGACTGGCTGGAGACCAACGCCCGCCAGGCACAGGTCTACACGGAGAAGGCGGGGGTCAACACGATCGTCGTCGACTCCACCGACGACTACCGCGGCATGCTGTCCAACCTGGCGTTCTCCCTCTCCCTGTACAGCGGCCAGATGTGCACCACCCCGCAGAACCTGCTGATCCCCCGGGACGGCATCGCGACGGACACGGGCGACAAGACGTACGACGACGTGGTGGGCGACCTCGCCGCCGCGGTCACCGGTCTGCTCGGCGACGACGCCCGGGCGAACGCGCTGCTCGGCGCGCTGGTCAACCCGGACGTGAAGGCCCGCCTGGAGGCCGCGGCAGGGCTGGGCGAAGTCGCCTTGGCCTCAAGGGAGGTGGCCAACCCGGAGTTCCCCGACGCGGTGGTCCGTACCCCGGTCGTCGTGAAGCTCGACGGCACGAAGCCGGACGACGAAGCGGCGTATCTGTCGGAGTGCTTCGGACCGGTGGCGTTCGCGGTCGCGGTCGACTCGACGGCGGACGCGGTGGAGCTGCTCCGCCGCACGATCCGTGACAAGGGCGCGATGACGGTCGGTGCGTACACGACGTCACCGGAGGTGGAGCGCGCGGTGGAGGACGTCTGCCTGGACGAGTCGGCCCAGCTCTCGCTGAATCTGACGGGCGGGGTGTACGTCAACCAGACCGCGGCGTTCTCCGACTTCCACGGCTCGGGCGGCAACCCTGCGGCCAACGCGGCCCTGTGCGACGGAGCGTTCGTATCAAATCGCTTCCGCATGGTGGAAGTCCGCCGCCAGGCCTGACACAGCCCGCCCCGCCCCTCCCCGGCTCCAGCCCCTCGGCGTCTCTTCAGCTCCTCCGGCGTTTGAGGGGCGGGGTCCGGGGGGCGGAGCCCCCATTTCGGGAAGGGGCGCGCGAGACCCGCCGCAGGCGCCACTCCGCCGCCCCGCCCGCACAGTCGGGTACCCCCCGGCCTCAGCCCGCTCCCACGCCCCCCGAAATATCCGCATACCGCTGCACCCACGCATGCATGGCAATGGCCGCCGCAGCCCCCGCATTGATCGACCGCGTGGATCCGAACTGCGCAATCGAGCACACCATCGTCGCGTGCTTACGCGCCTCCTCGGTCAGCCCCGGCCCCTCCTGCCCGAAGAGCAGCACGCACCGCCGCGGCAGCTCGGTCCGCTCCAGCGGCACCGCCCCCGGCAGATTGTCGATCCCGATGATCGGCAGCCCCTCGGCCGCCGCCCAGGCGGTCAGATCCGCCGTGTCGGGGTGATGCCGCACATGCTGGTACCGGTCGGTCACCATCGCACCGCGCCTGTTCCACCGCCGCCGGCCCACGATGTGGATCTCCTTGGCGAGGAAGGCATTCGCAGTCCGCACCACCGACCCGATATTGAAGTCGTGGCCCCAGTTCTCCACCGCTACATGGAAGTCGTGCCGCCGAAGATCCAGATCGGCGACGATCGCCTCCCTCGTCCAGTAGCGGTACTCGTCACCGACATTGCGCCGGTCGCCCTGGGCGAGCAGCTCGGGGTCGTACCGCTCGCCCTCGGGCCAGGGCAGCGGATGCGGCCCGACGCCGATCTCCGCCCCGAATCCATCGTCGTACTGCAACGCCTCCGCGGACTGCTCACCGACCCCGAGGCCATCGGCCGACGGACTCTCACTGCTACTGCTCCTACTACTGCCGTTATCACTGCTCACCCGACGAGCGTATGGCCACCGCTTCCGCTGTGCTGCGGGACCTTCTCCTCGCCGCCCCGCTGCTGCTCGGGCACCCGGCCCGTGCGCGAGAACAGCAGCTGCCGCCCGAGCGTCACCCGGCCGCCCAGCCAGACCAGGAAGACCGTCGGCAGGAAGACGGAGTCGGCGGCGATCATCGCCATCGAGAAGAAGGGCAGCCCCAGCAGCAGAGCGATGCCCGCGTGCTCGCACATCATGGCGACGAGCAGGACGTTCTTGACGCGCCGGTTGAAGAGAGTGAAGGGGAAGGCGACCTGCACGATGACCGTGCCGTACGTCAGCACCATGACCATCACGCCATTGGACGCGAGGAGGTCCGACAGCGCGGGCCACGGGGTGAAGTAGTCGAGCTTGAGCGGGTAGTACAGCGCTGTGCCATCCTGCCAACGCGATCCCTGGACCTTGTACCAGCCCGCGGTCGCGTAGATCAGACAGACCTCGGCCATGATCACGACGAGAGTGGCGTTGTGCGCGAGGTTGGCGAGGACATCGAGCAGCGTGCGCGGTTCGCTCTGCGGCGCGTAACGGTTCACGGCCCACCACACACCGTGCCCGATCCACAGCACCCAGAAGAGAGTCGGCAGCCACCAGGTGCCACCGAGGCCGTCCGTCGCCGTAGCCACAACAAGGACCAGGCCGAGCACAAGCCACAGAATCGTCCCGGCGACATTCGAGGCCGGCCGGGCACCTCCCGCCCCCTGCAACCTCGTCCCCGGCTCCTGCTCCTGCTCCTGCCCCGACTTCGACTCGACCTCCGCCCCTGACTCCGTACGGCGTGCCCGCGCCGCACGTCGCGCATCCAGCGACCAGACCTGCCCGCAGCGCGTCAGCACGAGGTAGATCGCCATCAGATGGACGACGTTGTCCCCGCCGTCGCCCAGGAAAATGCTGCGGTTCTGCAGCGAGAGCACACCGACCATGAAAAGGACGGACATCGCGCGGGTGTGCCAGCCGACCATCAGCAGTGCGGCGGAAAGCAGGACGACCGCATAGACGATCTCGAACCAGGCCGTGCTGTCCGACCACATGAACACCGAGAGGGACTCATTGCCCGATATGAGCTGCTTCGCCATGCCCCAACGCCATGGGGCGTCGGGGCCGTACATCTCATGGCGGTGCGGCAGCTCGCGCAGCAGAAACAGCAGGTACGTGGCGGAGAAACCGATCCGGATGACGGCGCTCTGATACGGGCCGAGGGCCGAGGAGGTGATGCGCTGGACGCCGCTGGCGAACTTGCGGCCGGGGGAAGCCGTACTCACTTGACCGCCTCCTTGGCGTTCTCGGGGAGGTCGGCGGGGGTGACGGTCCACCACGGCAGCACCCGGTAGTTCGGCTTGGTGCTGATCTTCTCCGTGCTCCACGGCGGCGCGGAGACGGAACGCACCTCGGAGCGGACCTGGATGCGCTCGACGGTGCCGCCGTAGTCGTGCTCGCCGAGGCGCAGCATCACGATGCGGCGGATGTAGCGCTCGGAGAGATCGCCGCGCAGTCCGTTCGGGCGGTTCTGGATGTCGTGGGAGTTGAGATAGAAGTCCCAGGCGCGGCGGAGCTGGTTCTGGTTGATGTGACTGGGGAGGAGATTGCCTCGTATCCCTCTGCCGTCCTCGACCGAGAGACTCATCCACGGAGTGGTGCGACGACCGTCGGGACCGGCTATCTCGGCCCGTACGTGCACAGCGACGTTCTGCTGGAGCGGATTGGGAGCGAAGAGCTTCCAGTTCTGCTCGAACTCGGGATAGACCCAGTCGTCGACCGCTTTGCCGTGCTGCTTGGTCAGGGTGTTGGACGGGGCGACGTGCAGAAACACCATGGCCAGATGGGTGCAGGCAATCATCCCGATGACCGACAGCGCGATCGCGGCCACGATCTGATACGGAAGGGACAGTCCGGCGATACCGGAGCGCACCGGCGCGGGAGCTCCGGCGGATTCAGCGCGCGGTGTCGTACGGAGACGCTGGTCCGAACCCGGATCCACCCCCGGACCACCGCTCCCGTTCCCGTCTCCGACGCCCCTGTCGTCGTACGAATCCATCCCGCCCCGATCCCCGTCGAACCTCGGTCAGTTATCCACAGGGTTGACACCCTACGGGCCACCGACTCACCATTGAAGTCAATGAACCGAACGATCGGTCGGTAGGGAGTCCGGGATGGCGGCAGTGACTGCGGACCAGACAGCGCAGGGCCAGGCGCGACGGACCGCGCAGGCGACAGCAGGTGGGCCCGATGGGCCGGCAGGGGCGGACGCGGCTCAGCAGGCAGCCTTCGACGCCGCGGTGGTGGCCGACGAGCGCATCGAGCCGCGCGACTGGATGCCGGACGCGTACCGGGCCTCACTGGTCAGGCAAATGGCCCAGCACGCCCACTCCGAAATCATCGGCATGCAGCCCGAGGCCAACTGGATCAGCCGCGCACCCTCGCTGCGCCGCAAAGCAATCCTGATGGCCAAGGTGCAGGACGAGGCGGGACACGGGCTGTACCTCTACAGCGCGGCGGAAACGCTGGGGACGAGCCGCGAGGAAATGCTCGACAAGCTCCACGCGGGCCGCCAGAGGTATTCGTCAATCTTCAATTACCCCACGCTGACCTGGGCGGATGTCGGCGCGATCGGCTGGCTGGTGGACGGCGCCGCGATCACCAACCAGGTGCCGCTCTGCCGGTGCTCGTACGGTCCGTACGCACGGGCCATGGTCCGTATCTGCAAGGAGGAGTCCTTCCACCAGCGCCAGGGGTACGAACTGCTGCTCACCCTCGGTCGCGGGACCCCGGGGCAGCGCGAGATGGCACAGGATGCGGTGAACCGCTGGTGGTGGCCGTCCCTGATGATGTTCGGCCCGCCGGACGACGCATCGGCGCACTCGGCGCAGTCGATGACCTGGAAGATCAAGCGGCACTCCAACGACGAGCTGCGGCAGCGGTTCGTCGACATCTGTGTCCCGCAGGCCGAGGCGCTGGGGCTCACCCTCCCGGACCCGGACCTCCGGTGGAATGAGGAGCGCGGACACCACGACTTCGGGGCGATCGACTGGACGGAGTTCCAGGAGGTCCTGAAGGGCAACGGCCCGTGCAACGAACAGCGCCTCACGCAGCGGCGCCGGGCACACGAAGAGGGAGCCTGGGTCCGGGACGCGGCGGCTTCGTACGCGCTCAAGCACCCCGCACCGACGCGCCACGCCCACGCAGCGGCCCACATCACAGAAGCACCCCACGCGGAAATGCCCCAGACAGAAATGCACACCCCACCGAACGCGGAGGCGACGGCATGAGCAGCTCGACCGACTGGCCGCTCTGGGAGGTGTTCGTGCGCTCGCGGCGCGGCCTCTCCCACACCCACGCGGGCAGCCTGCACGCCCCGGACGCCGAGATGGCCCTACGCAACGCCCGTGACCTGTACACACGCCGTTCCGAGGGCGTCTCCATCTGGGTGGTGCCATCCACGGAGATCACGGCCTCCTCGCCGGACGAGAAGGACTCGTTCTTCGAGCCGGCGGGCGACAAGCCCTACCGGCACCCCACGTTCTACGAGATCCCGGAAGGGGTGAAGCACCTGTGACCGCGGCCCTCGCCCTCGGCGACGACGCGCTGGTGCTCTCGCACCGGCTGGGGGAGTGGGCGGGCCACGCGCCCGTGCTGGAGGAGGAGGTGGCCCTCGCCAACATCGCCCTGGACCTCCTGGGACAGGCCCGGGTGCTGCTCTCGCTCGCCGGGAACGAGGACGAGCTGGCGTTCCTGCGCGAGGAGCGCGCCTTCCGCAACGTCCAGCTGGTCGAACAGCCCAACGGCGACTTCGCCCACACCATCGCCCGCCAGCTGTACTTCTCCGTCTACCAGCGGGGGCTGTACGAGCAACTGGCGGCCGGTGGCGGAGAGTTCGCCGGGCTGGCCGCGAAGGCCGTCAAGGAGGTCGCGTACCACCAGGACCACGCCACGCACTGGACGCTGCGGTTGGGCGACGGCACGGAGAAGAGCCATCAGCGGATGCAGCGCGGGGTGGATGCGCTGTGGCGGTTCACCGGTGAACTGTTCCAGCCGGTCGAGGGAGTGGAGATCGACTGGCCGTCGCTGCACACCGACTGGCTGGCCACCGTCACCGGCGTCCTGCAGCAGGCGACGCTGACGGTGCCGACCGGCCCGGAGTCCGGGGCCTGGACGGCCGGGGCAGGACGGCAGGGCATCCACACGGAACCTTTCGGGCGGATGCTCGCCGAGATGCAGCATCTGCACCGCAGCCACCCGGGGGCGTCATGGTGACCGGCACGCTGCTGGAAGAGGAGGTGCGCAGGCTCGCCGGGTCCGTGCCCGACCCCGAGCTGCCTGTGCTCACCCTGGAGGAGCTGGGCGTGCTCCGCGGAGTGGAGGTGCTCGCCCCGGGCAAAGTCACCGTCCGCCTCACCCCGACGTACACCGGCTGCCCGGCGATCGAGGCCATGTCGGCAGATATCGAGCAGGTGCTGCACGACCACGGCATACCGGACGTCTCCGTGGTCACTGTGCTCGCACCGGCCTGGTCGACCGACGACATCAGCGCGGAGGGGCGGCGCAAGCTCGCCGAGTTCGGCATAGCACCCCCGCGCCCGCATGATGCCGCCACCGGGTCCGGCGGACCGGTGCCGCTCACCCTCTCGGTGCGCTGCCCGCACTGCGGCTCCACGGACACGGAGCTGCTGAGCCGGTTCTCCTCCACCGCCTGCAAGGCGCTGCGCCGCTGCGCGAGCTGCCGTGAACCGTTCGACCACTTCAAGGAGTTGTAGATGTTCCATCCGCTCCGGGTCCGCGCGATCGAGCGGCTGACCGACGACTCGGTGGCCGTGACCTTCGCGGTGCCCCCCGAGCTGCGCGAGACCTTCCGCCACAAGCCAGGGCAGCACCTCAATGTGCGCTACACGGTCCAGGGCGAAGAGATCCGGCGTTCGTACTCGATCTGCACCCCGGCCGCCGATGCCCCAGCCGATGCCGAGCTGCAGGTGGGCATCCGCCTGGTCGACGGCGGTGCGTTCTCCACGTACGCCCTCAAGGAACTCGCCGTCGGCGACCAGGTCGAAGCGATGCCCCCGATGGGACGCTTCGTGCTCACGCCCCGCGCCGGTCACTACGCGGCGATCGTCGGCGGCAGCGGCATCACCCCGGTGCTGTCGATCGCGTCGACTCTGCTGGCCCGTGAGCCCGAGGCCCGGTTCTGTCTGATCCGGAGCGACCGGACGGCTGCCTCGACGATGTTCCTGGACGAGGTCGCCGACCTCAAGGACCGCTACCCGGACCGCTTCCAGCTGGTGACAGTGCTCTCCCGCGAGGAGCAGCAGGCAGGTCTCCCGTCCGGCCGGCTCGACCGGGAGCGGCTGACCGGGCTGCTGCCCGCGCTCCTGTCGGTGGGAGAGGTGGACGGCTGGTATCTCTGCGGGCCGTTCGGCCTGGTCCGGGCGGGAGAGGGTGCGCTGCACGGCCTCGGCGTCGACCGGGCCCGTATCCACCAGGAGATCTTCCACGTCGACGACGGCCCAGCCGCTCCCGCCCGCACGCGGGTCGAGGCGCCCGCACACAGCACGCTCACCGCAACACTGGACGGACGCTCGGGCAACTGGCCGGTCCAGGACGGCGAATCGCTGCTGGAAACGGTCTTGCGCAGCCGCTCCGATGCTCCGTACGCCTGTAAGGGCGGGGTGTGCGGGACGTGCAGGGCGTTCCTGGTCTCGGGCGAGGTCCGGATGAACCGCAACTTCGCGCTGGAGCCGGAAGAGACAGGGGCGGGCTATGTGCTCGCCTGCCAGTCGCATCCGCTCACACCGGAGGTGGAACTCGACTTCGACCGCTGACCCCTCGGATCACTCGGATCCCACCGGATCCCACCGGGTTCGACTGGATCTCCTCGGATCTCCGGGCCCCCGGACGGCTGTGCCCCTTCCCTGTTCCCTTCTCATAGAACCTGTTCTATCTTGGCGACCCGTCAGGTCCGGGTACGGGCACAGCGGTTCGCGGGAGGTCAGTGCAGTGGACTTCACCTTCACCGAGGAACAGCAGGCAGCCGTCGAGGCGGCAAGGGCGGTCTTCTCGGGCGTCGAGCCCGACGGAGCGCCCAGCCCCGCGCTCACTCCGGGAGCGGTGGCCGAGGACATCGACCGGTCCGTGTGGGCGGGGCTGGCCGCAGGTGACCTGCTGAGCCTGACGCTGGCACCGGAACACGGCGGGGCCGGGCTCGACGCGGTCGCGCTCTGCCTGGTCCTGCGCGAATCGGCGAAGGTGCTCGCCCGGGTGCCGCTGCTGGAGACCTGCGCGGTCGCGATGACGATCCAGCAGCACGGTGACCCCGGCCTGGCAGCCGAGCTGCTGCCCCGCGTCGGCCGGGGCGAACTGGTCCTCACCATCGGGGCCAACGGCCGCACCGGCCACGATCCGGCCGAGCTCGCCGTCACAGCCCGCCGGGACCTTGCGGGAAAGGCCGGACAGGACCACGACCGGTCCAGCGACGACGGCGAAAGCGCGGGCTGGGTGCTCGACGGAGTGCAGTCGGGGGTGCCGTGGGCCCAGTCCGCGGACTGGATCGCGGTGCCCGCCCACACGGCCGAGGGCCTGGCCGTGCTGGCACTGGTCCGCCGCACGGCCGAGGGCGTCGCACTCGCCGAACAGGTCTCCACGAGCGGTGAGTTGTTCGCCGAGGTCCGGCTGGACACGGTACGGATCGAGGACAGCGCGCTGATCAGTACGCCGGGTGCCTGGGAGTGCCTGCGCACCCTGCTCACCACCGGAACCTGCGCGCTCGCGCTGGGTCTCGGCGAAGCCGTGCTCGCCATGACAAGTGAATACACCGGAAAGCGCGAGCAGTTCGGGTATCCCGTCGCGACGTTTCAGTCCGTCGCCGTCCAGGCCGCGGACCGGTACATCGATCTGCGGGCCATGGAAGTGACCCTCTGGCAGGCGGCCTGGCGGATCTCCACCGGTGCGCCCGGAACGCTGCCCGTCGCGGGCGATGTCGCGGTGGCGAAGATCTGGGCGTCGGACGGGGTCCGTCGGGTCGTGCAGACCGCCCAGCATCTGCACGGCGGCTTCGGCGCGGACACCGACTACCCGCTGCACCGCTTCCACGCCTGGGCGAAGCAGATCGAGCTGTCGCTCGGCCCCGCAGCGCTGCACGAGGAGGCACTGGGCGACCTGCTCGCCGCCCATCCCCTCGGCTGAGACCCCCGGCCCGCTCCGGCTCCCACCGGAGCGCGGGAGGATCCCGGCCGGATCAGAGAACGAAGGCCGGGTTGCCGTTGTCCGTGACCATCGGGCGCCCGGCGCCGTCCCAGGCGAGCATCCCGCCGTCGACGTTCACGGCGTCGATGCCCTGCTGCACCAGATACTGGGTGACCTGGGCGGACCGGCCACCGACCCGGCACATCACATGCACGCGCCGGCCGTCCTCCGCCGCCTCGGTCAATTCACCGAAGCGGCCGACAAAGTCACTCATCGGAATGTGCAGGGCACCATCGACGTGCCCTGCCGCCCATTCGTCGTTCTCCCGGACGTCCAGCACGAGGCCGTCCGACGGCACCGCCGCGACATCCACCGAGGGCAGCGGGGCGAAATTCATGGGTCATGCCTTCTCTCGTACGTACGCTCCGGACTTACCAGAAAAGCTACTGCACCAGACCTGCCAGCTCCGCCTCTCGCTGCGAGACCTCACCCAGCAGCTGTTCGGCGATCTCGTCGAGCAGCCGGTCCGGGTCGTCGGGCGCCATCCGCAGCATGGCCCCGATCGCGCCCTCCTCCAGCTCCTGGGCGAGCACCGTCAAAAGTTCCTTGCGCTGGGTCAGCCAGTTCAGCCGGGCGTAGAGCTCCTCGCTCTCGCTGAGCTCCGCCTGCGGTGGAACCGGGCCCGCCGCCCACTCCTCCGCCAGCTCCTTCAGCAGGGCCTCGTCCCCACGCCCGTAGGCGGCGTTGACGCGGGTGATGAACTCGTCCCGGCGCACCCGCTCCGTCTCGTCCTGGGCGAGATCCGGGTGGGCACTGCGTGCCAGCTCGCGGTAGAGCTTGCGCGCCTCCTCGGTCGGCCGGACCCGCTTGGGCGGCCGCACCGGCTGCTCGGTCAGCATCGCCGCCGCCTCGGGGGACAGCCCGTCGGAGTCGAGCCAGTCGTGGAAAAGCTCGTCGATGCCCGGCATCGGCATCACGAGCGCCCGAGCCTCCTGAGCCCTGCGCAGATCCTCGGGGTCACCGGTCCGAGCGGCCCGGGCCTCCGCGATCTGCGCGTCGAGTTCGTCGAGGCGGGCGTACATCGGGCCGAGCTTCTGGTGGTGCAGCCGGGAGAAGTTTTCCACCTCGACCCGGAAGGTCTCCACCGCGATCTCGAACTCGATCAGCGCCTGCTCCGCCGCCCGCACGGCCTTCGCCAGCCGCGCCTCGGGGCGCGCAACATCAGCGGCAGCGCCCGCGTCGCCCCGAGGGCCATGCTGCTCGTGCTGTTCCTGCTGCCGGTCGTTGTCCTGCCGGTCATCGTCGTTCCGGGTGGTCGGCACCCCGGCGGCTTCGTGGGTCACCCGTCCAGCGTATGGCCCCGGCCCGCGCCCCGAGGACGCACGGTCGGCGGAGCGCCCCTCACACCCCGAGCTCGGCCGCTATTCGCCCCGAACCGACGGCCCGCACCAGCTCCGCGTGATCCGCCTCCGTACGGTCCGCGTACGTCACGGCGAAGCTCGCCACCGCTTCGTCCAGCTCGTCGTTCTTGCCGCAGTAGCCCGCGATCAGCCGCGGGTCGGCGCTGTGGGCATGGGCCCTCGCCAGCAGTGCGCCCGTCATCCGCCCGTAGTCGTCGACCTGGTCGGCCGCCAGGGCCGCCGGGTCCACACTGCCCTTGCGGTTCCTGAATTGCCGCACCTGGAACGGCCGCCCCTGCACGGTCGCCCAGCCCAGCAGAATGTCGCTGACCACCTGCATCCGCTTCTGCCCGAGCACCACTCGGTGACCCTCGTGCGCCGCCTCGGGCACCTCGAAACCGACAGCGGGCAGATACGGCGCCAGCGCGGAGGGCCGCGCCTCCTTCACCTGCAGGACCAACGGCTCGCCGCGGTGATCGAGCAGCAGCACCACGTACGACCGGGTTCCGACGCTCCCCGTGCCGACCACCCGGAACGCCACATCATGGATCGCGTAACGGGCGAGCAGCGGCACCCGGTCCTCCGAGATCGTGCCCACATAGTCGCCGAGCGCCGCCGCGACTGCCGCGGCCTCCGCATCCGGCACCCGCCGCAGCACCGGCGGTGCGTCGACGAAGCGGCGTCCGCTGCCCTCGGCCTGCTCCGTGGACTTGGCGGCGAAGCGGGCGCTGGTGTTCTTACGGGCCTTCTGCGAGACCCGTTCCAGCATGCCGACCAGATCCCGCGCGTCCGTGTGCGAGACGAGTTCCTCGTCGGCGATGGCATTCCAGGCGTCGAGCGCGGGCAGTCTGGCCAGCAATTGCATCGTCCGCCGGTACGCACCCACCGTGTCGTACGCACCCCGCCGACAAGTGTCCTCGTCCGCCCCGGCCTCACGCCCCGCGAGTACCAGCGAGGTGGCGAGCCGCTTGAGGTCCCACTCCCACGGGCCGAACACGGTCTCGTCGAAGTCGTTCAGGTCGATGACCAGGCTGCCTCGCGCATCGCCGTACAGCCCGAAATTGGCCGCATGCGCATCGCCGCAGAGCTGGGCGCCCACCCCGGTCACCGGTGTGCCCATCAGGTCATGGGCCATCAGCCCGGCCGAACCGCGCAGAAACGCGAACGGTGTGGCAGCCATCCGCCCCACCCGGATGGGCGCGAGGCCGGGCACTCGGCCCCGGTTCGACTTCTCGACCGCCTGCACGGCGTCGGGCCGACCCGAGGGAAGGACCAGCGCATCGTGCGAGGTCCTGGGCACCCGGTCGCGCAGCGCCTTGCCCGTCCGCCTCGGCGACTGCGGCGCGCTGTCCGCCGCAACGGCCGCGCGCCGGGCGAACCCGGGCACGACCGGTATGCGCGGCTCATCCGTCACAACCCGCTGCCCCGGCACTGCCGCTTCGAACTCACCCATGGCGCGCAGCCTCCCCCGCCCTCGACCGACGTCCTGGCCAACATCAACTGCCGACGACGGTACCGCCGTCCGCCAACAGCCGTCTGCCCCTGTGGAAAACCTGACCGAACGCCTGTGGACAGCGCCTTGCCCTGGTCAGACGCCGACAGACTCCTCCAGCTCCTCCCTCGCCTCGACCTCGGCCCGATGCTCCGCCGTCACCCTGCTCTCCGCGCCTGTCCGGTTCTCCGACCCGTCCCGGTGCCGGGACGAACCCACATCCTGGGCCTGCGCAGCAACCTTCCGCCGCTTCCCCTCGGCAAACCCGGCCGCTCCCATCGCGGCCGGCCCCACCACGAACCAGAGCGCGAGCGCCTCGCCCCCTGAGCCGCGGCACGACGGAAAACCGGCCGGGGCTCGCGGGGATCGGACACTCCCGCGAGCCCCGGCTCGTCGTCACATTGGGACACACAAGCACCCCGCCGCGCAGAAAAGCCCCGCTATACCGAACACCCCGAATCGGACGTTTCACGTGAAACACATCCCGGCGTTCCAGAGCCTCCAGAACGCGCCCGCAGCACGCCTGCAGCCCCGCATCCCTCGCCAACAGCGCAGCCTGCACCCGGTTCTCGCACCCCAGTTTCGCCAGGATCCGGCTCACATGTGTCTTCACCGTTGCTTCGCTCATGTGCAGCCGCCTGCCCGCGTCGGCGTTGGACAGCCCCTCGCCGAGCAGAGCCAGTACCTCGCGCTCCCGCCCGCTGAGTTCCGCCACCCGCCGCCGCGCCCCTTCACCCCGCTTCGCCGCCCGTCCCATGGCCAGCTGATCGACCACATGACGAGTGGCACCGGGCGAGAGATAGGCATCATCGGCCGCTGCCGCCCGAACCGCCTGGATCAGCTCGGCCGGCGCGGTGTCCTTGAGCAGGAATCCGGCGCCCCCTTGCTCCAGCGCCCGCAGGACGTTCTCCCGCTCCCCGAACGTCGTGAGCGCAATCACCCGCGCCGCCGGTGCCGCCGTGCGCAGTTCCACCAGTGCTGTGAGCCCGTCCATCACCGGCATCTGGATGTCGAGCAGCACCACATCCGCCGCATGGGCACGGACCTGATCCACGGCCTCGCGCCCATTCGCCGCCTCGGCAACAACCTCGATGGAGCGGTCCGAGGTCAGGATCATCCGTATCCCTGCCCGGATGAGGGGCTCGTCGTCAGCAATGACGACTCTGATCGGCTGCCCCGTCACACGTACCCCCGTACTCGTCCTGTCCGTCTCATCTACTGGGGACCTCATAGGACTTCTTCTCGATCAGCCTGCCGTCCCGGAAGCAGAACCGGAACACCGGCTCGGTACTGAAGCTGTCGCCCACCTCTGAGGACATCAGGACCAGACACCGCGCCCCGGCCGGCTCCTCGGGCCCCGCGCCGTCCAGCCCGGCCGACATGAACGTATCCCCGGCGGGCAGCTGGTCCCGCACCTCGTCCTCCGCCGACCCGATCTTGATCGCCCGGTACTGGCTCGGATCGATCATCGCCTTGTCCGCCTCCCTCACCAAGAAATACAGGCCGAACCCACCGATCAGCATCAACAGCACCAGGGCGCCCGCCGCTACCCCGCAGCCCAGCGCGATGCCACTGCCCGTGCTCCTCGTCCTGCCGCTCATCGCCAACTCCCGCTCGGAAACCGTCCAGTCCATGACCGGACCACCGTTCCCCCGCGGCACCGTCTGTGACTGCTGCCGGAAGTCGTCCTCCGCATCGACCATCGGCTTGCCCACGAACCCCCCGGCCATGGACTCGGCGCCGTACGGCAGCACGCCGGCCACCCGGAAGCCGCCGCCCTCGGTCCGCCCGGTGTGCACCATGCCGCCGACCAGCCGGGCCCGCTCGTGCAGCCCGGGCAGCCCCTGCCCGCCGCTGACCACCCCGCCCACGACCTGTGCGTGCCGCTGCGGACCACTGACGATCTCGACGACGAAGGAATCCGGCTCATAACGCAGCTCGACCGTGATGGCCGCGCCCGGTGCGTGCTTGTACGCATTGGTCAGTGCCTCCTGGACGATGCGGTACGCCGCATAGTCCGAGGCAGCCGCGAGCGCCCGGCTCTCCCCCGTACGACGGAGCTCCACAGCGCTTCCGGCGGCCCGCGCCGCCTCCGCCAGTTCCGCGATGCCCGCGATCCCCCGCGCCACCCGCTGCCCGTCCTCGCCGCCGCGCCCGGGTCCCGCCGCAGGCGAATCGTCTCCGCAATCGATGTCAGAAAAACTCGACGTCCCCTCGGGTGCCCAGACCTTCGCGCTCGACCGCGTACACAGGTGCACACCGCCTTCGTCCCAAACCCGAGGACACCTCGCCACGTGCACCGCGCCGACCGGTAACTTCCTATGCCACGAGGCCCCGGCCCTCCCGTTCCCGCTCCGAGCCGCAACCCTGGGCCGGGGAGGCCCCGTGAAGGCATGGTTACGGGAGGGTGGCCACCAGACCCGCATAGGACAGGCCCGCGCCGTAACCGAGGAGGAGAGCAGTGTCGCCGCTTCGGACCTGGCCCGAGGCGAGGACCGCATCCATGGCCAGCGCGATCGAGGCGCCCGAGGTGTTACCCGCGGCAACAATGTCCTTAGCTACCACCACGGACTCGGGCAGGGCAATCTTCTTGGCAAGGGCGTCGATGATCCGCACGTTGGCCCGATTCGGTATGAACACGTCGATCTCCCCCGGGGTCAGACCCGCTGCCGCCACCGCCGGAGCTCCCGCCTGGGCCATCTCGTACACCGCCCAGCGGAACACCCGCTGGCCATCCTGGCGCAGCAACGGGAACTCCTGTCCGGGATTGTCACGCAGTGTGTCCCACCCGGCACTCTGCTCGACGGCGTCCGCCTGAGAGCCGTCCGCTCCCCATACGGCGGGGCCGATCGCGGGGACGTCGGACGGTCCGACCACCACAGCCCCCGCGCCGTCACCGAAGATGAACGCAGTCGACCGGTCGCGCAAGTTGAGCAGATCGGTCATCCGCTCGACGCCAACAACCAGCACATGACCGCCGCGGGCACGCACGGCGTCAGAGGCGGGCACCACTCCGTGCGCGAAGCCGGCACAGCCCGCAGAGATATCGAAGGCCACCGCGCCCGTGGCGCCGATCCGGTGCGCGATCTCGGTAGCCAGCGCCGGAGTCTGCTTGAGATGGGTGAAGGTGGCGGCGATGACCCCGGTGATCTCAGCGGGGCTCAAACCTGCGGCGGCGACCGCCTTGGCACCAGCCGCCTCCCATCAGCCCCAGCGTCTCGTCCGGTCCGGCCCAGCACCGGGTGCCGATCCCCGTCCGCGTGCGGATCCACTCGTCTGAGGAGTCGATCTGCGCGCTAGGGCCTGTTCCGGGTTGAGATCTAGATTTTCGGCTTTCTGCCCCGTGTCACCTTCCGTGCTGGTAGAAGGCTGGTGTGACGCGGTCTGAAGTGACGGATGACGAGTGGGCGTTGATCGAGCCGTTCCTGCCGATAGGTGAGTTCGGCCCGTACCCGAAGCGGCTGCGGGAGCAGTTCGAGGGGGTGGTGTGGCGGTTCCGCACCGGCAGCCCGTGGCGGGACGTGCCCGACGACTACGGCGCCTGGACGACGGTCTACCACCGGTTCTTGCAGTGGCGTGACCTGGGTGTCTTCGAAGCCCTGATGGACGGTGTGATCGCTGAGGCCGCCGCGCGCGGACAGGTCGACCTCAGCCTGGTCAGCGTGGGCTCCACCGTGGCCCGGGCCCACCACGACGCCGCCGGCATGGTCGTGGACGCCGAGGTCCTCACCGCGCTGGAGAAGGCGGCCGAGGAGGAAAAGGGTGCACACGCAAGGGAGGAAAAGGGCAGACGGGGGCAGGCGTCGAACCCGTCAGCCCGGAACGTGAAGAGCGTCGGCGAGTGCGCCGACGGCGACGGGCCCGGCTGAAAGGGGCCCTGCTGGGACGCTCGCGCGGCGGCCTGACCGGAAAGGTTCACCTCTCCGCCGACCGGCGCTGCCGCCCGCTGTCCTTCGTCCTCACCCCGGGGCAGTGCGCAGACAGCCCCCAGTTCACCGCCGTCCTGGCCGGCATCAAGGTCCGCGGCCCGGTCGGCCGCCCCCGCACCCGCCCGGACGCCGTCGCCGGCGACAAGGCATATTCTTCCCGCGCCAACCGCGCCCACCTGCGCAAACGCAACATCAAGGCCGTCATCCCGGAGAAGAAGGACCAGGCCGCGAACCGCAAGAAGAAGGGACGCCGGGGCGGACGGCCCGTCAGCCACGACGTCGATCTTTACAAGGAGCGCAACAGCGTGGAGCGTTGCATCAACAAGATCAAGGACTGGCGCGGCCTCGCCACCCGCTTCGACAAGACCTCCGCCGGCTACCTCGCAGGGCTCCACCTACGCGGCTCCCTCATCTGGATCCGCAGCCTCCGCCCCACCGAGTGATCTCAACTCAGAACAGGCCCTAGCCTCCTCGTTGTCCACCACACGGCGCGGACGGTACGCGCCCACACTCGCGATCCGGGTGAAGCGCGCCCCATGATCCGTGATCAACTCGGGCTTCATGTCGGTTACACCTCCTGATGCACATCGGGGTCAAGGGGGGCGGGGACGGGACCGCCAGCGCCTGGTGGGCGCACAGAACCGTCGCCCGGTCTCGCACGGTCACCCCGTGGGCGAGCGCGGAGGAGCGTCGGTGCAGCGCTCGGCGGCTTCGTCAGGCCCATGAAGGTCAGTAGTTCGGTCCGAAGGCAGCCCGCTGAGTCTTCTCCAGCCAGCCGCTGAACATCCTCCCCACGAAGGCGACAGGCACTCCGTTCGCCTCGCCCGGACCGGCCACCGACAGCAGCCAGGCAGGCATGAACCGCAAGGTCCAAAGGGGAGCGGTCTTGCGCATGTGGACCTCGAAGCCCTTCCAGATCTGCTGACCCAAGGCCGGGGCGAGCCGGCCGAGCAGCTCCCGCTCCTCGTCACCGGCATGCTCGGCGAGGTTCTCACGCACCCCCTCGGTGAGCCGAGCCAGTTCGGCGGCGTTTTCGCCGCCCACGCCGAGGATCTTGCTCGCCTCGTGCCAGCCGTGCAGGAGCTTGGCGAGCTCCTCGTGCTCCTCGGTCATCAGAGTGAGGGCCGCCTCGTCCGCGCCGAGCTCACGCAGCCGGGGCCAGAGGAACTCGTCCTCACCCTCGTGGTGGTGCTCGATGACCTGGAAGAGCATGTCGGTATATGCGGCCAGGGCGGCGGCCTGCTCGGCATCCGGGCCAGCGGCGAGCTGTTCGGCGGTGCGAGCTATCCGGCCCAGATCGCGCACCATGGCGCGATGGGCCAGCAGCATGGTCTGATGCCCAGACAGCAGTGGGGCGGCGGACGGGCTCATCATGACTCCTCATACATCGGGGCATCGTGTCGTTCATGGCGCACAGTCTCACCAGGCTTCGTCTGGCACGCTCATCAGTACGGTGTCCTCGCGCTCGGCAACGGCACGCTGCGAGGAGATCAGCGGCAGCACTTCCCGGGTGAAGAAACGGGCCGTGGCAATCTTGCCCCAATAGAAGCCCTGCTGAGTGGATTTCGAGCCTCCCGCCAGCCTCGCGAGGGCCGCCTCGGCCACGTCGGCCTGGCGCAGCAGCAGCCAGCCGGTCAACACGTCCCCGGCGGCCATCAGCAGCCGGGTGGTGTTGCGTCCCACCTCGTAGACGGCGGCCCGGTCCTCGAAGGAAGCCAGCAGGCTGGTCCCCAAAAGTTCTGCCAGCGCCCGTAGTTCCACGATGGCCTCGGCCAGCGGGGCCCGCTCGACGGCAAGGGATCCGGGGGCCTCGGCCTGGGCGGTCTTCTCCACCTCGGCGAGCAGCAGGGCGAAGGTGGCGCCCTGGTCGCGGGCGATCTTACGGAAGAAAAGGTCCAGGCCCTGGATCGCGGTAGTGCCCTCGTACAGTGTGTCGTTCTTAGTGTCCCGGATGTACTGCTCCAGCGGGAAGTCCTTGAGGTAACCGGCGCCACCGAAGACCTGGAGGGCGTGGTTCAGCTGCTCACACGTGCGCTCCGAACCGTACCCTTTGACGATGGGCAGCAGCAGGTCATTGAGGGCCTTGGCGGCCAGGTCGGGTGTGCCGGCAGCCTCCGCCTCGGCGATCCGGTCCTGCACGGTGGCGTTGTAGAGCACCAGAGCACGCAGCCCTTCGGCATACGCCTTCTGCAATAGCAACGAGCGCCGGACGGCCCACTGCGTGCTGGACGCCATGGGTACCGGTCAGCCGGCCCAGCATGCTGCCCCAGCCACAGCCGACGTCCAGGACGCGCTTGGCGCCGGCCGCCCGGGCCCCTTCGATGAGCCAGTCGAGCTTGCGCTCCTGCGCCCGCTCCAGCGGCTCGTCCACCGTGGCCGGGTCGCCCGGCTCGTCCCACAGCGCACAGGTGTAGGTAAGGGACCGGTCGAGCCACAAGGCGTAGAACTCGTTGGAGACGTCGTAGTGGTGTCGGATCGCCTCGGCGGTGGCCCCCTGGTAGGCGGCGACGCTCACGCGGCGGCGCTGGCGTTCTGGGTGGCCTCGACCAGCTTGACGAGGTCACCGACGGTCTTGACGTTGGCGGCCTGGCTCGGGTCGAGCTCGACCTCGGCGTCGTCCTCGATCGTGTAGACGATGTCGGCGATCTGAAGGCTGGACAGGCCCACCGAGTCGAAGGCCGTGGACTCGTCGAGGGTGAGGCCGGCTGCCTTGTTGCCGAGCTTCTTCCCGATGAGGGTGCACACGGCGGCAACGGTGATCATCAGAGACTTCCCTTTCGCTTCTTCAGCGGTCCTGCGGCCTTCCTCGAAGAGCGCGAACAGAACGTAACGACAGCCTTGGAAGAGGCACATGACAGTCCCCCCCTAGCAGATTCCTGCCATGACACCGGCGCCCTCCCCATGACAGGAATCTGCCGCTTGTCCGGCCCCGGCGGGGCGTCTGGAATTGCTGGACCACCGTCTGGAAGGGACGGCAACGCATGGCGCAATCGCAGCGTGTGGCCGACTTCATCGTGGAATTCCTCCACCAGCAGGGAGTCACCCATGTGTTCGGAGTTGGTGGCGCCAATATCGAGGACATCTACGACGCCCTCCATCAAACGGAGGGCGGTCCCCTCGGTGTGGTCGCCAAACACGAGTACTCGGCCGCCACGATGGCGGACGGATATCACCGCGCTTCCCAGCGTGTACCGGTAATCGTCTCCACCTCCGGAGCCGGCGCCATGAATCTGGTGCCTGGGATCGCCGAGCTCCGGGCCTCCTACGTACCGGCCTTGGTGCTCATCGGGCAGTCGCCCACCACCCTGGACGGGCACGGCTCATTCCAGGAGACCAGCGGACTGGCCGGTTCGATCGACGCCCTGCGCCTGTTCGGCGAGATCGGCGTGCACTGTGTACGCGTCGACGTTCCCGAGGCCATCGTCGAGGCCCTGCCGCGCGCCCTGGCGGCGGCCACCGATCCGGTGTCGCCCGGGCCGGCGGTGCTTCTGCTTCCCAAGGACGTGCAGCAGGCGGAGCTGGCCCATCCGGTCCGGGCGCAACCGGTGCCTCCGGTGTTCCCGGCAGCCCCGGAGGCCGAGCGGGCACGGGCTGTGAGCCTCCTGCGCTCTGCCGCCGAGCGGCAGGGTGTGGTGGTCGTCGCCGGTGAGGCGGTGGCTCGGGCCGATGCCCGTCCCGAGCTGGCCCGGCTGGTCCGGGCCCTGGGAGCGCGGGTCGCCGTGACGCCGGACGCCAAGGACGTGTTCGACCCGCGGGACCCCGGGTATCTCGGGCTGGCAGGGGTGATCGGCACGGCCGAGGTGCAGCAGAGCCTGGAGCAGGCCTCCGCGGTACTGCTGGCCGGTACCCGGCTGCCGCAGATGGCGGGGGCCGGTTTGTACGACCACCTCAAGGGCGTACCGGTGATCGTCGTGGATCCCCGGCCGCCGTTCCTCGGCGCCCACGAGGACCTTGTACGGCTGACCGGGCCGGTCTCCGTCGAACTGGCGCTGCTCACCACCGCACTGGAGGCCGCCTGCGTCCGTCCGGGCCTGCACCCGCCTGCCACCACGACGTCCGCCCGCGCACCGCGGCGGCGGGCCGGGCAGGACGAGGGCCCGCTGGACATGCGTACCGCCACTCTGATCGTGTCGGAGGCCATGCCCGAGGGCACCACCGTGGTCGCCGACGCGGGCAACGCGGGGGCCACCGCCATCCACCACGCCGACGTGCCCGAGGGCGGCCGTTTCATCGCGGCCCTCGGGATGGGCGGGATGGGCCACAGCTTCGGGGCCGGCGTGGGCGCCGCCTTCGCCACCGGCCGCCGCAGCTGTGTGATCGCCGGAGACGGCGCCTTCCTGATGCACGGCATGGAGGTGCACACGTCCGTCGAGCATCAGCTGCCGGTGACCTTCGTGATCCTCAACAACAACGCGCACGGCATGTGCGCCACCCGGGAGCAGCTGTTCTTCTCCGGCGACTACTCCTTCAACCGCTTCCGTCCAGCCCGGATCGGTGAGGGCGCAGCCGCCCTGTTCCCCGGTCTCGACGCCACCACCGTCCGTACCGCAGCCGAGCTGCGGACGGCCCTCGACCGAGCTCACACCACCAGTTCGACCTCGCTGATCTGCATCGATGTCGACCTGGACGAGATGCCACCGTTCCGTCCCTTCCAGCAGCACGCCATGGCTGCGGGCAAGGGCCGTCCCGCCTCACAAGGAGTCGTACCAGGATGACCACCGCCATCACCCGCTTCACCCCGGACCCCGACTACGTCGCCCCGGAGCCCATTCCCACCCTCATCAAGAACGTCGAGGGCCTGCTGCGCTGGGAGACCACCCCGCGCGAGGAGGCCATCGCGATCGCAGCCGGCATGTCCAAGCCCTCCTTCACCTACGACGAGGTGTACGGGCAGTTCGTGACAGTGCACCAGTACATAGACGCACCGCCGGAGAAGGTGTACGAGTACCTCACCGACGTCCGGAACCTCAACGAGTACACGTACAGCACCCGTGACTTCGCCCCGACCGAGGTCCCCGACGTCTACGTCGGCCGGGACACCCTGCTCGACGACGAGACCAAGATCTACATGCGGATCGACGGCGATCCGCGCGCCCTCACCGTCGACATGCGCTGCGCCTGGGACCAGGGCGACGAGCTGTGGATGAACTACCTCCACCGGGTCGTCCCCGCGCGGACTGTGCTCAACAAGCCGGGCTCCGTAGTTATCTGGACCAACTGCCGCCACCCGTATTACGACAACAACCCCCGCCCGGAGCTGGTCCCCAACACCGAGCGCCCGTGGGTCGGTGACATGTGGCCGCTCTTCTACGCCGGCCACCAGATCGAGATCGACAACCTGAAGAAGATCCTGGAGGCGCGGTTCGGGAGCCAGGCCGCATGAAGCCGGTAAGCCTGCTGGAACTTGCCTCCTACCTACCGGGGGAGCCGGTGAGTACGGAGTACTTCCTCCAGCACCAGGACCAGGACGCGGTGCTGGCCGGACACACCATGTTCAAGGCACCCCGCTACCGGCACCAGGTGTCCCGGGACGAGACTCCCGCCGACATGATGGAGAAGGCGGCGCTGACCCTGCGCGAGCGGATCGGCGCCGACACCTTCGGCGGCATCGACGTGGTGTTAACCAACTCGCTGCTGCCGGAAGTCCCCTTCACCGGCCCGGGAGCCGAGGTCGCCCACCGGCTCGGCCTGCGGGCGGAGTGGGTGATCGACGCCCACAACGGGGGCTGCGCCTCCTTCGTGCATCTGCTGCGGCTGGCCCGGGTCCTCATCGGCACCGGCCAGGCCCGCTCCGCACTGCTGCTCAACGTGCAGAACAGCGCGGGACCGGTGATGACCCAGACCGAGGTACGCACGCTCGCCGAGGCGGTCATCCCCGGCGACGGGTGCGGAGCGGCGTACGTGGCCGCATCCCAGGAGTCCCCGATCCTAGGCATCACCGTGACCAACCGCGGGGACTACACCCGGGACTGCGGCCTCACCCTGGACGACGGCCGCAAGTACTGGGAGCCGGGAACCAGCCAGATGCACGTGGGGTTCACTCCCGACCGGATAGCCGACATCGTCGAGCGTGGCAACCGCCTGGTGCCCGAGGTTGTCGAGCGACTATGCGCAGAGCTGGAGATCAAGACGGACGACCTCCATCTGCTGATCACCAACCAGCCGAACCGAACCTTCCTCCAGAAATGGCAGGAGCGGCTATCCATCCGGCCCGAACGGCACCTTGACACTTTCGACAGGTTCGGCAACCTCTTCGGAGCCGCCGTCCCCATCACCCTGGACCACGGGATCCGAGAGGGCACGGTCAAGGACGACAGCCTGCTGATGCTGGCCGGTTTCGCGCACGCGGGCGACTTCGCCGGAGCCGCCGCCGTGCACTGGCGGAGCGGCGGCCCGCGCGCCTGAGCACCACCTGCGACGACGACGGCGTGCCGCAGGGCCCGCAACGGCCCTTCCGGGCCTGCTCATCAGAAGTTTCGACAGCACGGCGACTGAGGTCCGCCGTCGTTGATCACACATCACACAGGCAAGGAGTTGATGACGCGTACCTTCTCCAAGTCCACTTCCGCACTCGTCGCCGCCCTGCTGCTCGGCGGAGTCGCAGCCGGGCCGTCAGTCGCGGCCGACGGCCCGGCAGTCCAGAAGGTCACCGCCTCCTACGACCGCGGCGCCTTCGGCGTCACCAGCCTGACCATCCAGACCTCGGCAAAGAATGGAGTCGCCTCTGTCAGGATCTCCACCAGCGCGGGCCGTGAACGCGGGAGACAGCCTGGACTCCTACATTCCGGCGGCTGACTCCTCCGACGCCTCGCTGGCCCTGAACGTGCTGGGGCAGCCCGACACTTGCACGGCGACCGGCAAGCAGACCCCCGGTCCGATCACCTTCTGACCGGCTCCTCTCCGACCGGCTCCGCTGAGCCCCGTCGCGGTCCTGGCTGTGCGTACGCCCAGGACCGCGACGGGCGGGTGCACGACCACCGACCCGGGCGTGCCCGTCGGCCGGGCGTACGCGGTCAGGCAGTCGGCCACCGCCGTCACTTCCCGCGCCTCCCACCGCTCCGGCCCGCGTTCCACCACCGCCGACTCCGCGTCCGGCCGTACCGGCACCCTGGCCAGATCCGTCCCGATCCCGATCCCCCAGGCCTTGACCACCGCCTCCTTGCGTACCCAGCAGCGCATCAGCGCTTCGTCCCGCTCCGCCCCCCTCCGGGGCTGCCGCCACATGGGCCCGCTCGTCTGCGTCCAGACATCGCCGGACCACGGCCGGCACCTGGTGCGCGCGGCGGCGCCCGATGTCCACACCCACCGGTACGCCGTACGAGAGCCCGAGCATCCACCAGCCGGCGGACCGGGAGACGCTCACCCGCCAGTCCGTGACCGGGGTCCGGATGTACGGCGGGCCGTGCCGCTCGCTCCCACAGCCCGGACACCGTCGCGTGCCCCATCGGACCTCTGCCGGGTCAACCCCGAGCCGCCCAGCCACCGTGCGGCGGATCGCCGCACGGGAACCGGCATACCGGGCACGCTGCCGCTCCTCGTTGAAGCCGTCCAAACGCCGCAGCTCCCGCTCGTCCAGCAGCGCCAGATCCGCGTCCTCGAGCGGTCCGTCCGCACGCCCCGCCCACAGGTGCAGCTCACCGGGCCAGCCGGTCACCGTGCAGCCTGCATGGCCCGTACGACGTACACCCGGGAGGTGCACTCCAGCTTCTGCATTACCACACGCAGATGGTTGGTCGCGGTCCACTCCGGTATTCCGAGCTGCCGGGCGATCTGCCGATTGGTGAGCCCCTCGGCGACGAGCAGGGCGATCTGGTACTGCCGCGGGGTGAGACCGGCCGGGCCCGACCCAGTACCACCGGGCTTGGCCGACTCCGTCCGGGGTGGCGGGGCGAACAGGCCGGCGATCAATGCGTCGCGCAGAGAGCCCTCCTGTGCGCCGAGCCGCAGCTGCCGCATGACGGAGGCGTCCAAAACCCCATGAAGCCGGTCTCCGATCAGGGCCAGCGCCCTGGCCTGTTCGGAGATCAAGCCGTAGCAGCGTCGCACGGCCTCCACGTGGGCCAGTACCCGGGCAACCGCGTGCTGCTGGCCGGCGGGCCCGGCGCCCGAGGTGATCAGCTGCTGGGCATGTGCCTGTGCTCCGCGATGCACTCCGGGGCCGTGGTCCTGTCCACGGTCGCCGATCTGCTGGCCTTCGGCATCAGCGACCGCATGCGTGATCGGTTCGGCGTACCGCACTATGCCGACAACGACCGGGGATTCGAGGCCCTCTACGCGGTCGTACGCCGGCTGTTCCACAACGTCGTCGGGGTCGTCGATCCGTCACCCCTGCCCAAGAACCACCGCATCGACGTCACTGATGCAGCCAAACTTCGGGCCCAAGCCGACCAGCACCTGCTCGACGGCAAACGCGCCCTGTTGCTGCGCATCTTCAACAAGATCCTCGGCATGTCCCTGCATCCCGCACACGCCTTGCTCGAAGGGATCACCTGGACACCCGAGGGATACGTCACCCCCGCATAACCAGCCCGCCCGCACGACAACCGCACGCGGCGAAACGCGACTGCCGACGGCAGCAAGCCGTCGGCAGTCGCGCGTCCACAGTCAGGCACCCCGCCCGAACCGCACAGACAAAGCAAAACGGTCGTCATCGTGATCACGATGACGACCGTTTCGTCGTTGCACAGAACACCGTTTCGTCGGTGTCCCTTTGTGCGCGAGGGGGGATTTGAACCCCCACGTCCCGAAGGACACTGGCACCTGAAGCCAGCGCGTCTGCCGTTCCGCCACTCGCGCATGAGTGGTGTTTTCAGACTCTCTCACCTGTTGGTGCGAGCGCCTGGCGACATCCGGAAGATTAGCACGCTGGACAGGGTGGATTCACATCCGTTGTTTTGCCGGGCGGACGACGGGAAGCGGGAACCCGGAGCGGTCACCCCCACTCCTCCTCAGCACACCGCAGGTGCGGGACACTGTGAGGAGCGGTCACCTCTACGATCCGTGTGAGGGGTGACACTCATCCACTGGGCAGACAAGGGGAACCAGCTGATTTCCCCACGCGTGGATACGATCAGTAAGCAGTACAGGGACGAGAACACCGGAGGAGGTGCCCCATGGGAGTCATGAAGCGTTTCGAGCAGCGTCTCGAAGGTCTGGTCAACGGCACCTTCGCCAAAGTGTTCAAGTCCGAGGTCCAGCCGGTCGAGATCGCGGGTGCCCTCCAGCGCGAGTGCGACAACAACGCAACAATCTGGAACCGCGAGCGGACCGTCGTCCCCAACGACTTCATCGTCGAGCTCAGCGCCCCGGACTACGAGCGCCTGAGCCCGTACTCCGGCCAGCTCGGCGACGAGCTCTCCGGTCTGGTCCGGGACTACGCCAAGCAGCAGCGCTACGCCTTCATGGGACCGATCAAGGTTCATCTGGAGAAGGCGGAGGACCTCGACACCGGGCTCTACCGCGTGCGCAGCCGCACCCTTGCTTCGAGCTCCTCGCAGCAGGGCCAGCAGGCTCCACAGGGCCGCCCCGGACAGCCCGGCCACCCCGGCCACGGGCGCCCCGCCGCCCCGCAGCCCACCGGCGGCTACGGCTATCCCCCCAGCTCCGTCCCGCCCATGCCCGCGGCCCCGCCGCCGGGCATGGGCCGTCCCGGATCACCCACTGCCGACCGGCGCCCGCCGTCCGCGCCCGGCCCCATGCCGAGCACGCAGGTACGACGCTGGATCGAGATCAACGGCACCCGCCATCAGATCTCCCGCCCGACGCTGGTGCTGGGACGCAGCACCGAAGCCGACGTGCGGATCGACGACCCCGGCGTATCGCGCCGGCACTGTGAGATCCGGACCGGAACGCCCTCGACGATCCAGGATCTCGGGTCTACCAACGGCATCGTGGTAGACGGGCAGCACACCACCCGCGCTACGCTCCGCGACGGCTCGCGGATCGTCGTGGGCAGCACCACCATCGTTTACCGGCAAGCCGAAGGGTGAAGCGGGGGCAATGTCAGAGCTGACCCTGACGGTCATGCGGCTAGGTTTCCTGGCTGTTCTGTGGCTGTTCGTCATCGTGGCCGTTCAGGTCATCCGCAGCGACCTGTTCGGAACGCGCGTCACGCAGCGCGGCTCACGCCGCAACGCGGGCGACACGCGACCGCAACAGGCACGCCAAACCGCCGCGGCACCGCCGCAGCAACGCCAGCAGCCCGGCCGCCAGCGCCGTGGGGCACCCACAAAGCTGGTCGTCTCCGAGGGCACCCTCACCGGCACCACGGTGGCGCTCCAGGGACAGACCATCACGCTGGGCCGGGCGCACGATTCAACGATCGTGCTGGACGACGACTACGCGTCCAGCAGGCATGCCAGGATCTACCCCGACCGTGACGGCCAGTGGATCGTCGAGGATCTCGGGTCCACCAATGGCACGTATCTCGACCGGACCCGTCTCACCACCCCGACGCCTGTTCCGCTGGGCGCGCCGATCCGGATCGGCAAGACCGTCATCGAGCTGCGGAAGTAGTACGACAATGAGCGAGCGGAGCGAGCGGGCTGCAGCGGTCCGGGCAACGGACCCGGCCCTGCTCCCGACCGGAGGGTGGGCAGTGTGGCGCGAGACCGGCTGTACCCCGAGCCGACGGGCGAGGTGCGCATGAGTCTGTCCCTGCGCTTCGCCGCCGGATCGCACAAAGGCATGATCCGGGAGGGCAACGAGGACTCCGGCTACGCCGGTCCGCGCCTTCTCGCCATCGCCGACGGCATGGGCGGCCAGGCGGCCGGTGAGGTCGCCAGCTCCGAGGTGATCTCCACGCTCGTCCAGCTCGACGACGACGTGCCCGGCTCGGACATCCTCACTTCGCTCGGTACGGCGGTCCAGCGGGCCAACGACCAGCTGCGCATGATGGTCGAGGAGGACCCCCAGCTGGAGGGCATGGGCACCACGCTCACCGCTCTGCTCTGGACCGGTCAGCGCCTCGGCCTGGTCCACGTCGGCGACTCCCGCGCGTACCTGCTGCGCGACGGCGTGCTGACCCAGATCACGCAGGACCACACCTGGGTCCAGCGGCTGGTCGACGAGGGCCGCATCACCGAGGAAGAAGCCACCACCCACCCGCAGCGCTCCCTGCTGATGCGCGCGCTGGGCAGCGGCGACCACGTCGAACCCGACCTCTCCATCCGTGAGGTACGCGTCGGCGACCGCTATCTGATCTGCTCCGACGGGCTCTCCGGCGTCGTCTCGCACCAGACGATGGAGGAGACCCTCGCCAGCTACCAGGGCCCGCAGGAGACGATCCAGGAGCTCATCCAGCTCGCTCTGCGCGGCGGCGGCCCGGACAACATCACCTGCATCGTCGCCGACGTCCTCGACGTCGACAGCAACGACACCCTGGCCGGGCAGCTCAACGACACCCCGGTCATCGTCGGCGCGGTCGCCGAGAACCAGGCCGCCCAGCTGAACGACGGCGGTGCCATGCAGACGCCCGCCGGACGAGCGGCCGGCCTCGGCCGCCCCGTCCCGCCGCCCGCGGGCGGCTTCGGCCCGCCCGGAAGCGGTGACGGCCTCGGCTACGGCGGAATGCCGGACGGCTCCTTCGACGCGTACACCGACGACGACTTCGTCAAGCCCAGCGGCGGCCGCAAGTGGCTGAAGCGTTCGTTCTACATCGTGCTCGCGCTGGCCGTCATCGGTGGTGGTGTGTACGGCGGTTACCGCTGGACCCAGAACCAGTTCTTCGTAGGCGCGAAGAACGACCACGTCGCGCTGTACCGCGGCATCAGCCAGGACCTCGCATGGGTCTCGCTCTCGAAGGTCGAGAAGGACCACCCCGAGATCGAACTCAAGTACCTCCCGCCCTACCAGCGCAAGCAGGTCAAGGCGACCATCGCCGAGGGCAATTTGGCCGACGCCCGCGAGAAGATCAGCGAGCTCTCGACCCAGGCGTCCGCCTGCAAGAAGGACGCGCAGCGCAGCGCGGCCGAGGCCGCGAGCAAGGCCCGCACCGGCGAGGGTGAAGCCGGCGGCACGGGCTCGGACCTCCCGAAGACGTCCACCGAGTCCGGCACCACATCCACCGCCACCAAGACCAAGCCGACCACAGCGACTCCCACTCCCGGCCCCAGCCTCTCGGAGGAAGAGACGAAGCTGGTCCCGCAGTGCGGTAAGCAGTAAAGCCGTAGGGGGCCTTCAGCACCATGAGCGTTGTCACCAATACGACCACGATCGGCGCGATCGACGCGCCGAGCCGCCGCAACACCGAACTGATGATGATGGTCTTCGCCATCGCCATCTCGGTGTTCGCCTACGCCAACGTCGGGCTCGCCATGGACGGCACACTCCCGTCCGGCATGTTCGGATACGGAGCCGGGCTCATCCTGCTCGGCGGCGTCGCCCATCTGGTGGTGCGCAAATTCGCACCGTACGCGGACCCGCTGCTGCTTCCGCTCGCCACCCTGCTCAACGGCCTGGGGCTGGTGCTGATCTGGCGGCTGGACCAGTCGCCGAGGCTGATCCAGCGCGCGGAGACTCTGTACGGCGCCTACAGCCCTGATGCCCCCAAGCAGTTGCTGTACTCGGCGATCGGCGTCGCCTTCTTCGTCGCCGTGCTGATGATCCTCAAGGATCACCGCATCCTCCAGCGCTACACCTACATCTCGATGGCCGCGGCGCTGATCCTGCTGATCCTGCCGATGTTCTTCCCCGCGGTGAACGGCGCGAAGATCTGGATCAGCCTCGGCCCGCTCTCGATCCAGCCGGGAGAGTTCGCCAAGATCCTGATCGCGGTGTTCTTCTCCGGCTACCTCATGGTGAAGCGTGACGCGCTGGCACTGGCCAGCCGCCGTTTCATGGGGCTGTACCTGCCGCGCGGACGCGACCTCGGACCGATCATCACCATCTGGGCCGTGTCGATCCTGATCCTGGTCTTCGAGACCGACCTCGGCACCTCGCTGCTGTTCTTCGGCCTCTTCGTGGTGATGCTGTACGTCGCCACCGAGCGGACCAGCTGGATCGTCTTCGGTCTGCTGATGTCCGCAGTCGGCGCGGTCGGTGTGGCGTCGTTCGAGCCGCACGTGCAGGCCCGTGTGAACGCCTGGATGGACCCGTTCGCGTGCTACACGAAGGATGGCGCCTGCGAACAGATCGCCCAGTCGCTGATGTCCTTCGGCTCCGGGGGCACGCTCGGCACCGGGCTGGGCCAGGGCCACTCGGACCTGATCATGTTCGCCGCCAACGCCGACTTCATCCTCTCCACCGTCGGCGAGGAACTGGGTCTGGCCGGAATGATGGCCGTCCTCCTGATCTACGGCCTGATCGTCGAACGGGGCGTCCGCACGGCGCTGGCCGCTCGTGACCCCTTCGGCAAGCTGCTCGCCATCGGGCTGTCGGGGGCCTTCGCCATCCAGGTCTTCGTCGTCGCAGGCGGCGTCATGGGTCTCATCCCGCTGAGCGGTATGACCATGCCGTTCCTTGCGTACGGTGGTTCGTCCGTGCTGGCCAACTGGGCGCTGATCGCCATCCTGATCCGGATCAGCGACACCGCCCGTCGCCCCGCGCCGGCCCCCGCCCCGTCCTCCGACGCCGAGATGACCCAGGTGGTCCGACCGTGAACAAGCCCCTGCGCCGGATCGCGATCTTCTGCGGCGTCCTCATCCTCGCCCTGCTCGTGCGGACCAACTATCTCCAGTACGTCCGCGCCGACGAACTGAACACCCGCGACGAGAACCGCCGCGTCCGCATCGAGCGGTACGCGCATGAGCGCGGCAACATCATCGTCGACGGCAACCCGGTGACCAGCTCGGTCGAGACCAAGGGCAGCGACTTCAAGTACAAGCGGGCCTGGAAGAACGGCCCCATGTGGGCGCCCGTCACCGGCTATTCGTCGCAGGCCTTCGACGCCTCACAGCTCGAGAGCCTTGAGGACGGCATCCTCACCGGCAACGACGACCAGCTCTTCTTCGACCGCACCCTGTCGATGTTCACAGGCGAGAAGAAGCAGGGCGGCAACGTCGTCACCACCCTCAACGCCGCCGCTCAGAAGGCCGCCTTCCAGGGGCTGGGCGACAAGAAGGGTGCCGTCGCCGCGCTCGACCCGCAGACCGGCGCCATCCTGGCCCTCGCCAGCACCCCCTCGTACGACCCCTCGACCTTCGCGGGCAACTCCGACGCGGACACCAAGGCCTGGCAGAAGCTCCTGAAGGACAAGGACAAGCCGATGCTCAACCGGGCATTGCGCGAGACCTACCCGCCCGGCTCGACGTTCAAGGTCGTCACCGCCGCCGCGGCCCTGGAGAACGGCCTCTACACCGACATCGACGGCAAGACGAACTCCCCGCTGCCGTACAAGCTTCCGCAGGCGAGCACCGTCCTGCAGAACGAGGGCAACATCCCGTGCGAGAACGCCTCGCTCCGGGAAGCGCTGCGGATGTCCTGCAACACCGTCTTCGGCAAGATCAGCGACGACCTGGGCAACCAGAAGATGATGGACGAGGCCGCCAAGTTCGGCTTCAACAAGGAGATCTTCACCCCGGTCCGCGCCGACGCGAGCATCTACCCGAAGGACAACCGGCCGCAGAACGCCATGGCGGGCATCGGCCAGGCCTCCAACCGCGCCACCCCGCTCCAGATGGCCATGGTCGCCGCCGCAGTCGCCAACGACGGCAAGCTCATGCAGCCGTACATGGTCGCCCAGCGGCAGGCGCCCAGCCTCGACCCGATCTACACCCACGAGAAAGAGGAGCTCGGCCGGCCTCTCTCGGGTGAGAACGCGCAGAAGCTCCAGCAGATGATGGAGACCGTCGTCAAGAGCGGCACGGGAACCAGGGCCCTCATCGACGGCGTCACTGTCGGCGGCAAGACCGGTACCGCCCAGCACGGTCTGAACAACAGCGAGAAGCCTTACGCCTGGTTCATCTCGTACGCGAAGACCAGCAGCGGCTCGCCGGTCGCCGTGGCCGTGGTGGTCGAGGACAGCAGCGCCAACCGGGACGACGTCTCCGGCGGTGGTCTCGCCGCTCCGATCGCCAAGGCCGTGATGGAGGCGGTCATCAACAAGAGGTGACGCCCATCACATCGGGTGCCATACCTGCACATTGGGATACCGGTCAGGTATCAGCTCACGCCTGTGGGCCGATCAGGTAGTGCGTGGCCGGTACCGTATGCGCGAGCAGCACACCGCCGGACCACACACCGGTGCGGTCGGGACTGACGGAGAGGGCTGGAACAGTTATGGAAGAGCCGCGTCGCCTCGGCGGCCGGTACGAGCTGGGCTCGGTGCTCGGCCGTGGTGGCATGGCCGAGGTCTACCTCGCGCACGACACCCGGCTCGGCCGCACCGTCGCTGTGAAGACGCTGCGGACCGATCTCGCCCGCGACCCGTCCTTCCAGGCCCGGTTCCGCCGTGAGGCCCAGTCCGCCGCCTCGCTCAATCACCCGGCGATCGTCGCTGTCTACGACACCGGCGAGGACTACGTCGACGGTGTCTCCATCCCGTACATCGTGATGGAGTACGTCGACGGGTCGACGCTCAGAGAACTTCTGCACTCCGGCCGCAAACTGCTGCCCGAGCGCACCCTCGAAATGACGGTCGGGATCCTCCAGGCGCTGGAGTACTCGCACCGCGCCGGCATCGTCCACCGCGACATCAAGCCGGCGAACGTCATGCTGACGCGCACCGGCCAGGTCAAGGTCATGGACTTCGGTATCGCCCGTGCCATGGGCGACTCCGGTATGACGATGACCCAGACCTCGGCCGTCATCGGCACCGCCCAGTACCTCTCCCCGGAGCAGGCCAAGGGCGAGCAGGTCGACGCACGCTCCGACCTGTACTCGACCGGCTGCCTGCTCTACGAGCTGCTGACCGTCCGGCCGCCGTTCATCGGTGACTCGCCCGTCGCGGTCGCCTACCAGCACGTACGGGAAGAGCCGCAGACCCCCAGCAACTTCGACCCCGAGATCACGCCCGAAATGGACGCGATCGTGTTGAAGGCCCTGGTCAAGGACCCGGACTACCGCTACCAGTCGGCCGACGAGATGCGTGCCGACATCGAGGCCTGCCTCGACGGCCAGCCGGTCGCGGCCACCGCGGCGATGGGCGCGGCCGGTTACGGCGGCTACGACGGGTACGGCAACGACCAGCCCACCACCGCACTGCGCGCCGCCGAGCCGAACGGCGCCCAGACCTCCATGCTGCCCCCGGTCAATCCGGACGACGGCGGCTACGGATACGACGAGCGCCCGGACCGCCGCCGCCAGAAGAAGAACAACACCTCGACGATCCTGCTGATCGTCGCGGGCATCCTGGTGCTGATCGGCGCGATCCTGATCGGCAAGTCCGTCTTCGGCGGCAACAACAGCGACGACGGCCAGGTCGACGTGCCGAACATGGTCGGTTCGACCGTGGCAGAGGCGCAGGGTCTCGCGAGGAACGCCACTGTCATCGTCAAGGTCGGCGCGCGCGAACCGTGCGAGACCCAGGACACGGGCAAGATCTGCAGCCAGAAGCCCAAGACCGGCACGATGGCGAAGAACGGCACCGTCACGGTCGTCGTCTCCACCGGTGCGCCGAAGGTCGAGGTCCCGGACGTCACGAACGAGTCCAGGGAGAACGCCCGCAAGATCCTGGAGGAGAAGGGCTTCTCGGTGAAGGTCGTCACGACCGAGTCCTCCACCGCGGATCCCGACACCGTACTCGACCAGCACCCCAAGGGCGGCGAGAAGGCCAAGCGGGAGTCCGAGGTCAAGATCACGGTCGCCAAGCAGGCCATGGTGGGGCCGGTACCGCCGGTCCTCGGCCGGGACTACGCCGCCGCGCTGGACCAGCTCAACCGCCTGGGCTTCACTAACGTGTCGCAGAACCCAGTCGACTCGACCGAGCAGGCGAACAAGGTGATCGAGGAGACCCCGCTGGCGGGCACCATGCAGCCGCCTAACGTCCAGATCGTCCTGAAGGTATCCAAGGGCCCGCCGCAGCCGGCCACAGTCCCGATTCCCGAAGTCAGGGGCAGCACGGTCGCCCAGGCCAAGAAGGCCCTGGCCGAGAAGGGCTTCACTCAAATCCAGTTCGCGCAAGACAGCTCTCCGGACGACAAGGCCCTGGTCGTCAACATCGATCCGCAGCCGAACACCCCTGCCGACCCCGCGTCCACCGTCATCACCCTCTTTACGACGGATGACAAGGGAAACGGGGACGGCAATATCTTCGGCGGTCCGTCGGGTTCACAGAACTGACGCCGCACCGAACGAACGCGAAGGGCCCCGGTCACCGAAACGGTGACCGGGGCCCTTCGCTGTGCCTGCCGCAACACGTGTCGCGCATACCGCATATGTAGCCGCAAACCGATCGTGTCTTCATATGTGCTGATTCGTTGATCGGATGGGGCGGGGCATCGGACTCCGGCCGCGCAGACGGTTACGCGAAGGGGCAAGGGAATGATCAACGAGGTCGCACTGGTGGAATCACAAGCGCTGCGTCAGAGCTTCACGGAGCGGACGGAGGCACTCGACCGAGTCAAAACGCTGTCCTTGTTGCCGGATGGCATGCACGTGACCACTGCCATGGTCGCTGTCTACTTCGAGGTGGCGGAAACCGTCGTCAACAACCTCCTCAGCCGTCATCGAGAAGAGCTCGAATCGAACGGCCTGAGGGTGATCCGGGGCGCTGAGCTGCAGAAATTTAAGGAACTCACCCTGAGTTCCTATCCGCGGAGTTATCCACAGCCCCGTTCGAGCATGGCTCTCTGGCCCCGGCGGACCATCGGGCTCACAGAACTGAGCCCCACCGCACAGACGCGAAGGGCCCCGATCACCGAAACGGTGACCGGGGCCCTTCGCTGTGCCTGCCGCAACGCATGTCCCGCATACCGCACATGCGGCCGCACACCGATCGTGTCTTCATATGTCCTGACTCGTTGATCGGATGAGGTGACGTGGGGGGATCAAACTCCCTCACTCGCGGCGATTCTGGACGAGTCGAAAGGACATGAGCGTGATCAACGATGCAGTACTGCTGGAGTCGAGGTCTCTACGAGCAAGCATCGTGGAGCAGACGGAAGCGTTGGACAGGGTCAAGGTGCTGTCGCTGCTGCCGGACGGCATGCATGTGACGACGGCGATGGTGGCGGCGGCGTACTTCGAGGTAGGAGTTGAAGCCATCAAGTCTTCAACACCAGTGCGTTAGGGCTGTGACCTGCGGCGCAACTCTCCCGAAGAGGGGTGCCGGGACCGGGAAGCGAGTCCGTTCTCCATGAACGTGATCTCCGCGTGGACGGTGTAGC
>NZ_JBSFYR010000011.1:0-130172 GCF_053599875.1 Streptomyces sp. NPDC005151
ACGGGGCTGGGGCACGCACCTCGCGGCGTTGTCGTCCATCACCATGGCTCAATCCTCCGCCTTGCGATGCACGCACCCCAGCCCCGCTCCTTCACTCACCCCCCCATTGCCGGTCGGTCTCAGCCGACGCTCTCCGTCCGTTCCAACTCCTTGAAGAAGTGATGACGGGTGTGGCCGCCCGGGAGCCCACCGCCGCTGCCGGTCTCCAGATAGCCCTGTCGGCGGTAGAAACCGGGCGCCTGGAAGGACATCGACGAGACGATCACGGAGGTACAGCCGCGCCCCAGAGCCTCGTCCTCGGCGGCGCGCACCAGTCGGGCACCCCACCCCTCGTGACGCCGGTCGGCCCGCACCCACACCTCGGAGATCCCGGCGCACCCGCCCCAGGTCCAGCCGACCAGCCCCGCCACCAGGTCACCCGCCTCGTCGGTGACCCGCACCGAGAGCCCCCGGTCGTCGTGGGCGCCCGTCGCATGGTTGTTGAAGGCTGTCAGCTCTTCGCTCAGCCTGGCGGAGAGCTCCGCGTCCTCCGCACCGACGCGCAGGTTCACGCCCGCGCTCCGTCCAGTCGTCATGAAGCAGGAGTGTGCCAGCTCCGCCGATCCTGCGAAACCGGAATTTCTCCAGGTCAGGGAGGTGCCGAAGGCTGCCGCACTCCCGGGGCGGACGCTACAACCAGCCCTTCTCGCTCGCGATGCGCACCGCTTCCGCCCGGTTGCGTGCCGCTGTCTTCTGGATCGCCGTGGACAGGTAGTTGCGGACCGTGCCCTGCGAGAGATGGAGGGCTGTGGCGATCTCCGCGTTGGTGGAACCGTCGGCCGCCGTGCGCAGCACGTCGCGTTCGCGCTCGGTCAGTGGGCTCGCGCCGTCGGCAAGCGCGGCGGCCGCCAGGGTCGGATCGATGACGCGTTCACCGGCGAGCACCTTCCGTACCGCTTCTGCGAGTTGGGACGCCGGGGCGTCCTTCACCAGGAACGCGTCCGCGCCCGACTCCATCGCCCGGCGCAGATAGCCGGGGCGGCCGAAAGTCGTGACGACGACGACCTTCACGGCCGGGAGCTCCCGGCGCAGCACGCCCGCCGCTTCGATGCCCGTCATGCCCGGCATCTCGATGTCGAGGAGGGCGACATCGACGGCATTCTCGCGGGCCGCCGCGAGGATCTCGTCACCGCGGGCGACCTGGGCCACCACCTCGATGTCGGGTTCCAGGCCGAGCAGCGCCGCGAGGGCCTCGCGCACCATGCACTGGTCCTCGGCAAGGAGGAGTCTGATCACGCTCATTCACCGGATCCTAGGGTGGATCCGAGCGGAACACCGAGGGTGAGGGTGAAGCCTTTACCGGAAACGGAGCTGGTGGCCCGGGCGGTCAGCGTGCCGTCGACCGTGGCGAGTCGTTCGCTGATGCCGGTGAGGCCGTTGCCCGGCTTCGTTCCGGAGCCGCCCCGGCCGTCGTCCGCCACCGTGAGTTCGAGGATCCGGCCGTCGAGCGTCTGGCGGGGGGTGAGCGTGACCGCGCAGCGGCGGGCGCCGCTGTGGCGTACGACGTTGGTGACGGCTTCCCGCAGCGCCCAGGCGAGGACCTCCTCCGGCTTCTCGGGGAGCTCGGCGGGGGCGTCCGTCGGGATGTCGGCGATGATGCCCGCGGCGGCGAGTGCGGTACGGGCCCCGGCCAGTTCGCCGGGGAGGGTGGGCCGTCGGTAGCCGGTGACCGCACTGCGGACGTCCACCAGCGCCTGGCGGCTGACCTGTTCGATGTCGGCGACCTGGAGCGCCGCCTGGTCGGGGCGGTCGGGCAGCATCCGCCCCGCCAGCTCGCTCTTGAGCGTGATCAGGGAGAGGGAGTGGCCGAGCAGGTCGTGCAGATCGCGGGCGAGCCGCAGCCGCTCCTCGTTGGCGGCGAGCTGGGCGACGGTGGCGCGGGCCTCGCGCAGCTCGATCGTCGTGCGGATCATCTGCCGTACGCCGGTCATGGCGAACCCGCCGAGCAGGGCGGGGAAGACCAGGGCGGTGATGACATCACGCGGGTGGTCGCCGGTCAGGCCGATGCCGACGAGTACGGCGGTGACGACGGGGATCAGCCGGCCGGCGGTCCGCAGGGGCAGGGTGGCCCCGACGGTGACGGAGACGTACACGAAGAGGACCAGCCACGGGGTGCCCAGCGTCAGGGAGAGGACGGCTGCCAGGGCGCCGAGGAAGACGATCGTCGCCCCGACCCGGCGGCGGTCCAGTGCCTTCGAGGTGTGGCGGAAGACCAGGACCAGGTACGTCCCGACGAAAACCAGCAGGCCGAGGGCGCCCAGCGCGGCGGCCCACGGGGTGTGGTTGCCGTCGATGAGGTCCTTGACCGGGGCGCTCATGAACGCGAGCCAGATGCCGATCCAGAGCAGCTTGATGCCCACCTGACGGCGGTTGGCCGGCGGGCGCCCGATCCCCACGAACGTCTCGTCGTCGTTCACGCCTTCAGGGTGTCCTTCCGGTAGAGCCAGGCCGCGCCGCCCGCGAAGAGCAGGAAGTAGACGCAGAGGATGGCGACGTCCTTGGCGTGTGGCGAGCCGCCCATCTCGACCGCCTGGCCGAGTGCAGCGTACGCGTGGGTGGGCAGCCACTCGGAAATGTTCTGGAGCCACTGCGGGAAGGTCGCGCTCGGCATCCACAGGCCGCCGAGGATCGACAGACCGAAATAGATGATCATGGTGATCGGGCGGACCGCGTCCCCGCTGGCGATGTAGCCGATGGCGACCCCGAGCGCGGCGAAGACCAGCGATCCGGCCCAGATGACCCCGATCAGCGCGAACCACTGCCAGGTCTCCATCCGTACGTGCTTGACGACGGCGGCGACCAGGAACACGACCACGATGCACGGCAGGGTGACCATCGCGGCACTGGCGATCTTCGCCAGGACATAGCCGCGGCTGGGCAGCGGGGTGAGGCGCAGCTGGCGGACCCAGCCCTTCTCGCGCTCCTTGGCGATGCGCTCGCTGTTGCCCATGAGGACGGCGGTCAGCGCACCGAAGGAGGCCATCGAGACCATGAAGAACGCCTGCAGGGTCAGATCGGCGTGCGGGACCTTGTCGGTGGTGTTCCGGGTGCCGGAGATCAGCAGGTAGATGAACGACGGATAGATGATCGAGAAGAACATGAACTTCTTGTTCCGCAGGGTGCGGGTCACTTCGAGCTTGATGAGCGCCCACGAGAAGAAATTCAGCATGCGGTCCTGGCCTCCTCGGCCTCGGTGATGGCGACGAAGGCCTGCTCCAGGCCGAGTCCTGCGACTTCGAGTTCGCGCGGGTAGAGGCCGAGTGCGTAGACCGCGTGGACGGTCGCGTCGGCGTTGTGCGACTGGATACGGACCCGATTGCCGCTGATGTCGAGCACGGACAGGAACGGCAGGCCGCGCAGGGCCGATTCGTCGACCGCGCCCTCCAGTTCGAACGAGATCCGGCGGGCTCCGGCCTTCGCCTTGATCTCGGCGGCGGTGCCGTCGGCGAGGAGCCGGCCCTTGTGGAGGACGAGCACGCGGTCGGCGATCGCGTCGGCCTCTTCGAGGTAGTGGGTGGCGAACAGGACGGTACGGCCCTGCTCGGCCTGTTCCCGCATGGTGGCCCAGAACGCCTGGCGGGCGGTGACGTCCATGCCGGTGGTCGGCTCGTCGAGGACGATCAGGTCATTGGCCCCGGCGGTGGCGAGCGCGAACCGTACGCGCTGCTCCTGGCCGCCGGAGAGCTTGTTGACCATCCGGTCGGCGATCGACGCGATGCCCGCGCGGGCCAGCACGTCGCCGACCGGGTACGGCCGCGGGTGCAGATCGCAGACGAGCCGGACGAGCTCCTCGACGGTGACGTCCTCCATCAGGCCGCCGGTCTGCAGCATCGCGCCGACCCGGCCCTTGGCGATCGCCTCCTGCGGGGACGCTCCGAAGAGCCGGACCGTGCCGGAGTCCGCGGTGCGCAGGCCCAGGAGCAGGTCGAGAGTGGAGGACTTGCCGGCGCCGTTGGGGCCGAGGATCGCCACGGTCTCGCCGGGGTGCAGGTCGAGGGTGAGCCCGTCGACGGCGCGTACGTCTCCGTACGCCTTGCTGACCTGGTCGAAGCTGACCACTGCGGCGTGCGCGGTGGTGGCTTCGGTGGCTGTCGTTGTCATGCGCCCAGCCTGGCGGAGCGGGGTGTCCGCCAGGCAGGGTCACGGGTCGTGAATCGGGGATGACAGATGTCATGCCCCACGCATGACGCCGCCCCCCGGAACGGGGGACGGCGTCATGGGGATCCGTGCTTCGGTGGTGCTATCCGTTGCCGTCGAGGGCAATGGTGACGGTGCGCTCGGTGGGGGTTTTGCCGAGCAGCGCGGTCTGCATGGCGTGTGCCACGTCGTCCGCACTGAGCTGGTGCTTCTTGCCGTCACCCTTGGTGATCATGATGCCGTCGAAGACGCCGTTACAGAGGGTGTCGATCGCGGTCTTGTTGTAGAACTCGACCAGCCGGCCGTCGACCGCCTTCATGGAGAGGATCTGCGGCAGCGACTTCGCCGGTCCGAACGGGATCTGCTTGGGCCCTGCCTTGATCGTGATCAGGCCGGACATCGCGGGTTTCGCGAAGTCCTTCATCGCCCGGTCCAGTTCGGCCTGGGTGATGGTGGGCTGGCGGGCGGTGACCGGCAGTTGGACCGTGGCCGCCTTGCCCGTCTGCACCTGGGCGCGGTACGCGTCCCGTACCGAGATCATCGACCTGTTGACGTCCAGCGTCTTGCCCACCTTGCCGGGGACCGCGACGGCCTTGCCAGGCTCGAACCTGATCGTGCCGTCGTTGGCGGACCCGGACACGCCCGCCAGGTCCGTCAGCGCGACCCCGAGCTTCTCCTCGTCGACCGGGATCACCGGGTCGGCCTTGCGCTCGGCGCCGAAGAGGGAGCCGATCACCGAGACGGGGTTGTAGTCGCTGCCCGCGGCGCCGCGCACGGTCTCCACGCTGTCCAGCGCGAGACCGGCCTTCTCCGGGGCGAGCTTCTCGTTCTTGCCGTCGACGGAGAGCTGGAGAGGGGTCTTGGCGCGCTCGCCGAGAGCCGCGTCCAGCTTGGCGACAGCCTGCTCCTTCGTGCCGCCGCCGATGTCGACGCCGAGGACGGTGGTGCCCTTGGGGACCTCGGAGTGGTTCATCAACAGCCCCGCGCCGTAGGCGACACCGGCCAGGACAACGACGCCCGCGCCGAGCATGACCGGCTTCGAGCGGCCCTTCTTCTTCGCGGGGGCCGGGGCAGGTCGGGCGGGGGCGGGCGCCTGGGCGGCGGGGCCGCCCGGTCCTGCCGGTCCGCTGCCCATCGGGTCGTTCGGGATCCGGGGCGACAGGTCGGCGCGCGGACCGGGCCCCCCGGGGCTGCCCGCGTTCGAGAACAGGGACGGAGCGGACGCCGAGCGGTGCTCCGGCGGGACGACAGGGATACCGCTGTTGAGCGTCTCCCCCGAGACATGGCCGCCGGGGCCGGGCGGTGCGAACTGCGGTGTGAGGATGGCCGTGTCGTCGGACATCCGCGGGGGCACGCCACCGGGGGCGCCGGGAGCGGACGGTCCACCGGGACGCGCCTGGCCTGCACCCGGACCTGCCGGGCCGGAACCGGGGCCGAAGCCGTCCGGTCCGCCGAGGCGGGGAGTCAGGGACGAGGTGCCGGTGACCGGGCCGGTCGTCGGGCCGGACGGGCCCGGCGTACGCACACCGAGATTCGGCGTGGCACGCGGCCCGCCCGGGACCGCGGAGTTGTCGCCGGGGCGGGGTGCGCCCTGGTCGCCGGTGCGCTGCGGGCCGTCCGAGAAGTACGGCAGATCGGCGCGCGGCGGGGTGGGAGCACCGGATCCGGCACCCCCGCCCGCACCGGCGGATCCGGCAGCGGCGGCACTGCCGGCCGCAGCGTCGACCACCGACGTGTTCGTCGGTGCCTTGCGCGGGGCGAACCAGTCGCTGCCGCTCTTCTCCCTGGCCGGCTTCTCGGCGCTCGGGTCCGCGCTCGCGGAGCCGTCTCTCGCGTCGGTGGCCGGTCCGCCCGATGCACCCGGCCCGCTCGACGCACCGGGCGCACCGCCGGACGCGGGTGCGCTCACGCGCGGCGTGCTGCCCGTGCGCTCACGCGTGGCGTCCGCGTCGGCGTCGCTCATCGGCGTACGCATCACGACCGGCGGGATGGGCCGCGAGCCGGGGATGTTGATCCGGATACGCGTCGTCAGCGTCGTCTCGGTCCTCGGCTCTTCGGACCGAGGCGGATCCGCAGGCTCCGGGGTCTCCTCCGGGGCGTCCTGCGAAGGGTGCAGCGACGGATACTGGCGTGATCCGTACGGCGGCGTACCCGAGGGATACGCGGCTCCCCCGCGCCCCTGGGGGCCGGTGGACGAACTGTCAGTTTCACGACTCAAAGCAGGTTCTCCCGATTGGCTCCGCCGCCCGTACTTCCCCCATGCCGCAGGCCAGGGGACGGCTCGGTGCGCGAACCACCATACTGGCCGCCACCGACAGACACCCCGCGACCGGGGGAAACGACGGTGCGCCTCCCGGACGGGCAGGGGGCATTACGGGATCGGACGTGGCACATTACTTGCCAGGTCGGCCGTTGTCGGCGCCCTGTTGGGGCGACCGCGACATGGTGGCACACATCACAGCGACGGCCATCCCCCCCAGCATGAAGAGGGTGAGCCCCAGTTCGTCTCCGAAGACGTAGTCGCCCTCCGGCCGTCCGCCGAGCAGAAAGATGACCGAAATCAGCCAGCCCGCGGCCGGCGCGAGGGCGCCGATCTGGGTCCCGATGAGCATGCGGCCCCCGTAGAACAGTCCGGCGCAGGCCACCAGTGCGAGCAGCAAACCGCCCGGGAACCAGGCGGCTTGGACGAACGCTCCCGCGAGCCCGACGAGCGCACCGAGGACCGCGAGGCCCAGGTAGGCCCCGATGCGGCCCGGGTTCAGGGGTGCGGCGAGACCGGTGGGCGCGGGCTCCCGGGGCGGGGCGCCGGTGCGGGGCCGGCGCTGCTTGCCGCTGCTCATGACCGTGCTCCCGACTCAGCCCCTGGCACGTCCTCCGCACCCGATGCGCCCGGTACTCCCGGTACGCCTGCGAAGAGATCGCGTTCCCGTGCACCCGCGGGCGCTCCGGACGTTCCGCGTACCAACTCGTAGTACTCGGTGGTGAAGACGGGCTGACCCAGATCGTTCGAGAGGGCGAAGAACGGGCCGTCCACGGCGATCTGGGTGCGGTGTGCCCGCATCGCAGCCGTCTTGGCCGCCGCGTGGGCGGCACCGTCGATCTCCGTGGTGATCCGGGTGTCGTTCACCACACCCGGTACGTCGGCGATCGCGGCGATCCCCGGGAAGGCGTCGGGGGCCGTCGAGCGCAGCCGCGCGAAGGCCTGCTCGGCGACGGAGCGCGGCACCCGGTTCCAGTAGATCTTGTCGATGGCGTGCGGGGCACCGAGTGCGCCGCGGTACGCGGGGTCGGCTGCCAGGTCCGCGGCGCGCATCGCGACGCGGTGCGCCTGGATGTGGTCGGGGTGCCCGTACCCGCCGTCGGGGTCGTACGTGACGAGGACCTGCGGGCGTACCGAGCGGATCACCTCCACGAGGTACCCGGCGGCCTCGTCCACGTCCGTGTTCCAGAAGGCGCCGGGGCGGTGATTCTGCTCGGCACCCATCATTCCGGAGTCACGGAACCGTCCGGGTCCGCCCAGGAAACGGTGGTCGGTGACCCCGAGCTCCTTCATCGCGGCAGCGAGTTCACCGATGCGGTGGTCGCCCAGGGTGTCGTCCCGGTCGGCCGCGAGATGGGCGAGTTCGGGCGGGATGACCTCGCCCTCCTCGCCACGCGTGCAGGTCACCAGAGCGACCCGGGCACCCCGGGCCGCGTACAGGGCCATGGTGGCGCCGTTGTTGATCGACTCGTCGTCGGGGTGCGCATGCACCAGGAGCAGACGACGGGCGGGAAGGTCCGTCATGGGACCCACCCTACGAGCCGACTGCCCTGCGGGACGACCACGGAGTGGGCCGGGGCCCGTCGCAGCTGCGCCTGCCGGACCCCGCGAGCCCGGCATGATCGGAAGGGCCCCGGATCAGAACTTGATGTCGCCGATCATGCCGGCCACATTCGTGGTCAGCTCCGAGATGGTGGGTGCAATGGACGAACTTGCGAGATAGAAACCGAGCAGCATGCAGACCACCGCATGTCCGCCCTTCAGTCCGGATTTCCGGATCAGCAGGAAGACAATGATCGCCAGCAGCACCACCGCCGAAATCGAGAGTGCCACGGCGGTTCACCTCCATCAGTACGGTCGGGACGGGCAGCACACATGGAGCCAGCAGGTTCATACCCACCGAGCGCTACGGATCATAACGATCCGTGCCATCGCATTGATCGGGGCACAGCAGCACGAGGGGCGCACGACCGGACGGTCGGGCGCTGTATCCGGTTCCGCGGTTCCCGCTCCGATCAGGCCTTAGGGTTCGGGGGTATGACCTCGCAGAAGCTCTCGTTTCCCCGTCAGCAAGCCAGAACACAGCGGTTCACCCTCGGTGCTCCGCGGGCGTTCACCGTCTCACCGGACGGGGAGCGGGTGATCTTCCTGCGGTCGGCCTCCGGCACGGACCGGACCAACCGGCTGTGGGTGCTGGACCTGGCGGACGGTTCCACGCCGAAGGAGCGGGTCGTCGCCGACCCCGAGGCGCTGCTGGGCGGTTCGGCGGAGAAGCTGTCCCCGCAGGAGCGGGCGCGGCGCGAGCGGAGCCGCGAGGGGTCTGGGGGGATCGTCGGCTATGCGGTCGACTCCGCGGCCGAGTTGGCGGCGTTCGCGCTCTCCGGGAAGGTGTACGTCGCCGAGTTGAGGGCCGGGACGGCCCGCGCGCTGCCGGTACCGGGCCCGGTGCTGGACCCGCGTCCGTCGCCCGACGGGCGCCATGTCGCGTACGTGTCGAAGGGCGCATTGCGCGTCGTGGGGGCGGAGGGTGACGGGGACCGGGCGCTCGCGGAGCCGGAGGACGCGCACATCTCGTACGGTCTCGCGGAGTTCATCGCGGCCGAGGAGATGCAGCGCTCGCGCGGCTTCTGGTGGTCGCCGGAGTCGGACCGGCTGCTGGTGGCAAGGGTCGACGACAGTGCGGTGAAGCGGTGGTGGATCGCCGACCCGGCACACCCCGACCGCAAGCCCGCCGAGGTCGCGTACCCGGCGGCGGGGACGCCCAACGCGGAGGTACGGCTTCTGGTGACGGACCTGGACGGGGCCCGTACCGAAGTGGTGTGGGACCGGGCCCGGTATCCGTATCTGGCGCAGGTGCACTGGTCGTCGGACGGCGCCCCGCTGATCCTGGTGCAGGCCCGTGACCAGCGCAGTCAGCTCTTCCTCGCGGTGGACACGGAGAGCGGTGCGACGCGGACTGTTCACGTCGACGAGGACCCGGTGTGGCTGGACCTGTTCCCCGGGGTGCCCGCGTGGGCGCCGGACGGGCGGCTCGTGCGGATCGTGGACGAGGGCGGGGCGCGGGTCCTCGCGGTGGGCGACCGGCCGCTGACCGGGGCGCAGTTGCAGATCCAGGCGGTCCTGGACATCGGTGAGTCGGATGTCCTGGTGTCAGCTTCGGCGGGCGAGGACGCGGCGGAGCCGGAGATCGGGCAGAGCCATGTCTACCGGGTCAATGAGCTGGGCGTGGAGCGGGTCTCCGAGGGGGCGGGGGTGCACTCGGCGGTCCGGGCGGGCGAGGTGACCGTGCTGGTCTCGGCGTCGCCGGAGCGGCCTGGCACGCAGGTGCGGGTGCTCCGGAGCGGGAAGCAGGTCGCGACGGTCGCGAACCACGCGGAGGAGCCGGTTCTCACGGCCCGGGTGCAGTTCACCGAAGGGGGCGCACAGCGGATTCCGTGCGCCGTACTGCTCCCCACCGGCTATCAGGAATCGGATGGTCCGCTTCCGGTCCTGATGGATCCGTACGGTGGACCGCACGGGCGACGGGTCGTCGCCGCGCACAATCCGCACCTCACCTCGCAGTGGTTCGCCGACCAGGGCTTCGCGGTGGTCGTCGCGGACGGCCGCGGCTCTCCGGGGCGCTCCCCCGCCTGGGAGAAGGCGATCAGGAACAACCTGGTCCTCACCATGGACGACCAGGTGGAGGCGGTGCACGCACTCGCCGAAAGGTTCCCGCTGGATCTCTCCAAGGTGGCGATCCGCGGCTGGTCGTACGGCGGCTACCTCGCGGGCATGGCCGTGCTGCGGCGGCCCGACGTCTTCCACGCGGCGGTCGTGGGAGCTCCGGTGACCGACCAGCGGCTGTACGACACCCACTACACCGAGCGCTATCTCGGTGACCCGACGACACAGCCCGAGGTGTACGCGTACAACTCGCTCCTCACCGACGAGGGGCTGTCCGAGGCCGCGGACCAGGTCCGGCCGATGATGATCATTCACGGGCTGGCGGACGACAACGTGGTGGTCGCGCACTCACTGCGGCTGTCGTCGGCGCTGCTCTCGGCCGGGCGGCCGCATGAGGTGCTGCCGCTGAGCGGGGTCACGCACATGACTCCGCAGGAGCAGGTTGCGGAGAATCTGCTGCTGTTGCAGGTGGACTTCCTGAAGCGGGCACTGGGGCTGGACAGGTAGGCGGGCGCTCCGTCCTCGGTCTCCCCCGGGCTCAAAGGCCCGGGGGAGACCCTCGACGCCTTCCGCCGACCGGGCGGGTCCTACCCAGCCCGGTGGGGGCTGGGAGGGCGGCGGGGCCCGAACACACCGGGCTGCGGGTAGCCGTAGCGCCGGTCCTGGGCAGTGGGGGCGGGGGTGCTGTCGGGGAAACCTCTGCGGGCCACGGCCGGCAGCACCACCACTCCGGCAAGTGTTTCGAAGAACCACGTCAGTACCGTGAGCCGACCCTCGGTCGGCAGCTTCCCGAAGTGGTCGAGCAGCTCGTAGTGCAGCACGCGGGCGATTCCCAGGATCCCGCCGGGCAGCAGCAGCCCGGCGGCGATCATGCCGAACGGCCGGGCGTGCACCGCACGGGCGAGGGCGCTGATTCCGGCGAAGAGACAGAGCAGCGCCACCACGGCGCCGTCCCATCCCGGCGGAGGGTCGGTCAGCGGCTCGGTGAGGGAGCCCCCGCCCACGAACCACTCGGGCTACATGGAGGGGTACGTGACGGCCTGGCGGATCTCCCAGGCGATCACCACCGCTCCCGAGGCTCCCAGCAGCAGGAACGTCGGGGCGCCGGCACTCCGGTTGAAACGGGTAACCGGCCGGAGGGACATGACCCCCCCCCCCCCCCCCCCGACCGGTTCACGGCACCCGCACGGCCGTACGATGTCCATGCTGGCGCGTTCGTATATCGGACGTGCGACGGTCAAGTTGCCCGTGCGTTAACGAATCCGGGGTTGCGTTCCCGGCCGCGGTCAGTCAGCGTGCGCGCCTCCGGACGGGGGTGCCGGCCCGTCGCCCTTGCCCGTGCCGTCGTAGGGTGCAGCCGGCTCACCGGGCCCGCCCGGCTCCTTTGGCGCCCCGGGCTCCGCCTCCGGCGCCTCCAGCAGCTCCTCCGGCGGCACCACCTGCTTCTCCTCCGCGAAATGGCACGCCGAATCGTGCGCGGCCGCGGTGTCCGTCAGCCGGAAGACGGCCGGGACCGCGAGCAGCGGCACCTCCAGTTCGCACCGCTCCTGCGCCTTCCAGCAGCGGGTACGGAAGCGGCAGCCGGACGGCGGGTTGGCCGGGGACGGCACGTCGCCGTGCAGGATGATCCGCTCGCGGTACTCGCGCGCCATCGGGTCCGGCACCGGCACCGCGGACAGCAAAGCCTGGGTGTACGGGTGCGTGGGGTGATCGTAGATCTGCTCGTCCGTACCGATCTCGGCGAGCCTGCCCAGATACATCACGCCCACCCGGTCGGAGATGTGCCGGACGATCGAGAGGTCGTGCGCGATGAAGACGTAACTCAGGTTGAACTCCGCCTGCAGCCGGTCGAGCAGGTTGATGACCTGGGCCTGTACGGAGACGTCGAGGGCCGAGACCGGTTCGTCGGCGACGATGATCTCGGGGTTGAGGGCCAGCCCGCGGGCGATGCCGATGCGCTGGCGCTGGCCGCCGGAGAACTGGTGCGGATAGCGGTTGATGTACTCCGGGTTGAGGCCGACGACATCGAGCAGGTCCTGCACCTTGCGCCGCCGCTCGCCCTTGGGCGCGACCTCTGGGTGGATCTCGTACGGCTCCCCGATGATGTCGCCGACCGTCATCCGCGGATTGAGCGAGGTGTACGGGTCCTGGAACACCATCTGGATGTTGCGCCGCACGGCCTTCAGCGCACGCCCGGACAGCTTGGTGATGTCCTCGCCCTTGTACTTGATCGCGCCGGACGTCGGCTGTTCCAGATGGACGAGCATCTTGGCGACGGTCGACTTGCCGCAGCCGGACTCCCCCACGATGCCGAGGGTCTCGCCCGCGGCCAGCTCGAACGAGACACCGTCGACCGCCTTGACCGCACCGACCTGCTTCTTGATCAGGATGCCCTGGGTCAGCGGGTAGTGCTTGACGAGGTCGATGACCTCCAGAATGGGTTCGCCGCCCGCGCGAATGCTCCCCTGTTCAGCGCGCATCGAGCGTCTCCCTCCAGAAGTAGCAGGCGCTCTCGCGGTGTTCGGCCACCTCGAACAGCGGCGGCACCTCGCCGCGGCAGATCTCCTGAGCCATCGGGCAGCGCGGGTTGAAGGCGCAGCCGGGCGGGATGTGCAGCAGGTTGGGCGGCAGTCCCTTGATGGCGTACAGCTCCTGGCCCTTCTGGTCCAGCCGCGGAATCGACTGGAGCAGGCCCTTGGTGTACGGGTGGGCGGGCGCCTTGTAGATCTCGTGGACGGGGGCCGACTCGACGATCCGGCCCGCGTACATCACGGCGATGTAGTCGGCGACGTCGGCGACCACGCCCAGGTCGTGGGTGATCAGGATGAGGCCCATGTTGAGCTCGCGCTGGAGCTCGGCGAGGAGGTCCATCACCTGGGCCTGGACGGTCACATCGAGGGCGGTGGTGGGTTCGTCCGCGATGATCAGCGACGGTTCCAGCGCCAGCGCCATGGCGATCATGATGCGCTGGCGCATGCCGCCGGAGAACTGGTGCGGGTAGTTCCCGACCCGTTCCTTCGCGGCCGGGATGCGGACCCGGTCCATCAGCTCGATGGCCTTCAGCTTGGCGTTCTTGCGGGACATCCCTCGGTGCACCACGAACATCTCGCCGAGCTGTTCCCCCACGCTGAGCACGGGGTTGAGGGAGGACAGGGCGTCCTGGAAGATCATGGCCATCTGCTGACCGCGGACCTTCCGGCGCTCCTCCGCCTTCAGTTTCAGCAGATCGCGGCCCTTGAAGACGATCTCGCCGCCGGTGATCTTCCCGGGCGGCATGTCGAGGATCCCCATGATCGCCTGCGCGGTGACCGACTTGCCGGAGCCGGACTCGCCGAGCACGGCGAGCGTCTCACCCTCGGCCACCGAGTAGTTGACCCCGTTGACGGCCTTGGCCACCCCGTCCCGGGTGTGGAACTCCACGTGCAGATCGCGCACTTCGAGCAACATGGCAGCGGGCTCCTCAGCGCAGCTTGGGGTCGAGGGCGTCGCGCACCGCGTCGCCGAGCATGATGAATGCGAGCACGGTGATCGCCAGCGCCCCGGCGGGCCAGAGCAGCATGTGCGGGGCGTTGCGGATGTACTGGGAGGCTGCGGAGATGTCGATGCCCCAGGAGACCGCCGGTGGTTTCAGTCCGACACCGAGGTACGAGAGGGTCGCCTCCAGCGAGATGTACGTACCGAGGGCGATGGTCGCGACGACGATGACCGGGGCGATGGCGTTCGGGGTGATGTGGCGGAGCAGCATCCGGCTGTTGGAGGCGCCGAGCGCGCGGGCCGCCTGCACGTAGTCGTTCTGTTTGGCGGTGATGACCGAGCCGCGGGCGATACGGGCGATCTGCGGCCAGCCCAGCAGGACGATGAAGCCGATCACCGGCCAGACGGTGGAGCCGGTCACCACGGAGAGGAAGACCAGACCGCCGAGGACGACCGGGATGCCGAAGAAGACGTCGGTGATGCGGGAGAGGACCGAGTCCCACCAGCCGCCGAAGAAGCCGGCCAGCCCGCCCAGGATGCCGCCGAGGAGCGAGACCCCGAGGGTGGCGCAGACGCCGACGGTGACCGAGGCCCTGGCTCCGTAGACGGTTCGGGTGTAGACGTCGCAGCCCTGTCCGTCGAAGCCGAACGGATGGCCGGGCTGGGAGCTCTCCTGGGCTTTGCCCAGGTCGCAGTTGAGGGGGTCCTGTTCCGCGATCAGCGACGGCCAGATCGAGATGATCACCAGGAAGAGGATGATCAGGGCGGAGATGATGAAGACCGGGTTGCGGCGCAGGTCGCGCCAGGCGTCCGACCAGAGACTGCGCGGCTTCTCCGCGGGTCCGGTTCCTTCGGGGCCGCCCGGGGTCTTCTGCAGCGTCTCCCCTTCCTCGACGGCAAGGTCCATGCCCGCACCCGCTCCTCCCGCGGAGATCGCTTCGTCCGGCGTCTGCTCAGGCATAGCGGATCCTCGGGTCGAGTACGGCGTACAGGAGGTCGACGACCAGGTTGGCCGCCAGGAAGACGAGGACCAGGATGGTGACGAACCCGACGACGGTCTGGGAGTTCTGGCGCAGGATGCCCTGGTAGAGCTGGTAGCCGACGCCGTGGATGTTGAAGATGCGCTCGGTGACGATCGCCCCTCCCATCAGGGCGCCCACGTCCGTACCGATGAAGGTGACGACGGGGATCAGCGAGTTGCGCAGCAGGTGCCGGACGACGACCCGGCGCCTGGGGAGGCCCTTGGCGACGGCGGTACGGACATAGTCGGCGCGGGCGTTCTCGGCGATCGAGGTCCGGGTGAGCCGGGTGACGTACGCCAGGGAGACGGAGGCGAGAACGAATCCGGGGACGAGCAGCTCGTTGACCGGCGCCTCCGGGGAGACGGACGGCTTGATGATGCCCCACTGGACACCGAGGAGGAGCTGGAGCAGCAGACCGGTGACGAACGTCGGGATGGAGATCACGACGAGGGTCAGGATCAGCACGGTGGTGTCGACGGGCCGGCCGCGGCGCAGGCCGGTGACGACGCCGAGGCTGATGCCGATGACGATCTCGAAGACGATCGCGACGATGGTGAGCCTGATGGTGATGGGGAAGGCGGTGGCCATCAGCTCGGTGACCTTCTGGCCGTTGAACGCGGTGCCGAAGTCGCCGGTGAAGACATTGCCCATGTAGGTGAGGTACTGCTGCCAGACCGGCTTATCGAGGCCGAATTCCGCGCGGAGTCGGGCGGCGGTCGCAGGATCGCACTGGCGCTCGCCGCAGAGACCCGCAATGGGGTCACCCATCACGTTCACCATGAGGAAGATCAACAGCGTGGTGCCGAAGAAGACCGGGATCATCTGCAGCAGCCGCCGGATCACATAACGTCCCATGAGGGGCTCCGGGGGTCGCGGGGGGCAGTTGCTCGGGGATGGGGAAGCCGGGTGGCCGGTGCGGGGTGTGCACCGGCCACCCGGCTTCCGGGTCCTACTTGACCGTGACCTGCTCGTACACCGGGACGCTGAACTGGTTCAGCGAGACGTTGGTGATCCGGTCCGAGTAGCCGGCGCTGCCGTTCTGGTACCAGAGCGGGATGACGGGCATCTGTTCGGCGAGGACCCTCTCCGCGTCCTGGAACGTGGAGACGGCCTTGGCCTTGTCGGACTCGGCGTTGGCCTTGTCGATCAGGGAGTCGAACTGCTTGTTGCTCCACTTGCCGTCGTTGGACGAGGCGTTCGTGTAGTAGGTCGGCTGCAGGAAGTTCTGGATCAGCGGGTAGTCCATCTGCCAGCCCGCGCGCCAGGGGCCGGTCAGCTTCTGCTGGGAGACCTGGCTGCGGAAGTCGGCGAAGGTGCCGACCGGGGCGCCGACGCAGGCCTTGTTGTTGCCCAGCGCCTTGTTGATGCTGTTGCAGACGGCGTCGACCCACTCCTTGTGCGAGCCGGTGTCCGCGTTGTACGAGATCTTCAGCTGGCCGCCGGGGATCCCGCCGCCCTCCTGGACCAGCTTCTTGGCGTCCGCCGCGTTGTACTCGCACGGGGCACCGCAGAGCCCCTTCTTGAAGCCGCCCTCCTCGCCGAGGACCGGGGAGGTCCAGTCGGAGGCGGGAGTGCGGGTCTTCTGGAAGATCTGGCTGGTGATCTGGTCCCGGTTGATCGCCATCGACAGGCCCTGCCGGACCTTGATGCCTCCGGGGGTGTCCCACTTCTTGTCGTAGAAGGGGAAGGCGATCGTCTGGATGATGCCTGCCGGGGTGTTGATGTAGCGGTCGCCGAGGTCCGCCTTGACGTTCTTCAGCTGCGAGGCCGGTACGTCGTCGACGAGGTCGAGATTGCCGGCGACCAGGTCGGTGTAGGCGGTGTTGTTGTCCGTGTAGACCTTGAGGTCGATGCCGCCGTTCTGCGCCTTGTCGTCCCCGGGGTAACCGTCCCACTTGCGCAGGCTCATCGAGGAGCCCTTGGCGTACTTCTCGATGGTGTAGGGGCCGTTGCCGACGGGCTTGGACACCCAGGCGGCGTGGTCGGTGAAGAAGGCCTTCGGCAGCGGTGCGAAGGCCGGGTAGCCGAGGGTGTCCGGCCAGAGCGAGAACTTCTGCGACAGCTTGACCGTGAAGGTCTTCGGGTCGACGACCTTGAGGCCGGAGAGCGTGGCCGCGGAGGCCGTGCCGGTGTTCGGGTGGACCTTGTCGTAGCCGTCGATGTAACCGAAGAAGTAGGCGTTCTTCTGATTGTTCTTCAGCAGGGCGCCGTAGTTCCAGGCGTCCACGAACGAGTTCGCCGTGATTTTCTCGCCGTTGCTGAAGGTCCAACCGTCCTTCAGAGTGATGGTGAAGTTCTGCGAGTCGGTGGACTCGATCTTTTCGGCCAGCATGTTCGTGGCCGCACCTGTCTTCGGGTCGTACTTCTTCAGCCCTCGGAAGACCATGTCGAGGACTTTGCCGCCCTGCACCTCGTTGGTGTTGGCGGGCTCCAGCGGGTTCTGCGGGTCACCCCAGGAGGAGCTCACCATCCCATTGGCGCCACCACCCCCGCCACCACCGCCGCCCCCGCAGGCCGTCGCCGTCAGGGCAACGGCAACCGCGCAAGCGGCCCACTTGGCTTGTGTGGCTCCGCGCATGGAAAGCCTCCTTATCGGTCTTCATCACACTTAGCGCCAAATATCACCTCATCAAAAGATCAACGCATCAGCACTACAGCCGTCCGTGTCACCCGTCACCGGAACGGCCGGACACCCCACCACAAAAAGGCCACCCGGACCCTGGCGGGGGTCCGGGTGGCCTGAAAGATCGCTTCGTCCCGGTGGGGGTGGTCGGTAAAGGGCCGTTCCGGGCCGCCTCGACGGGCCTGGCGTCCGGGAAGCCCCAAAAAAAAGGCCCGGGTGCCAGGACGCCTGCGCGTCCGGACACCCGGGCCTTTGAACCGATCCGAATGGTGTCAGTTCTTGGTGACCTCGTCCTCGAGGGCGGCGAGCGCCGGGTCCATGACGATGTCCTCGCCACGGTCCTCGGTCGTCGGCTCCTCCGGGAAGTGGCACGCGGTCAGGTGCCCTTCACGGTTGCCGGAGATCTGGACGAGCGGCGGCTCCTCCGTGGCGCACTTGTCCTGCGCCTTCCAGCAGCGAGTGCGGAACCGGCAGCCGGACGGCGGCGAGATCGGGGACGGCACATCGCCCTCGAGCCGGATGCGCTCCTTGGACGCGCTGTCGACGTCCGCCTCCGGCACGGCCGACAGCAGGGCGTGCGTGTACGGGTGCCGGGGTCGGTTGTAGAGCGAGTCGCGGTCCGCGACCTCTACCACCTTGCCGAGGTACATCACGGCCACGCGCTCGGAGAAGTGCCGGACGATCGCCAGGTCGTGCGCGATGAAGACAAAGGCGATGCCCATCTCCCGCTGCACCTTCTGCAGCAGGTTCACCACCTGGGCCTGGATCGAGACGTCGAGCGCCGAGACCGGCTCGTCGGCAATGATCAGCTTCGGCTTGAGCGCGAGGGCACGGGCCACACCGATGCGCTGGCGCTGGCCGCCGGAGAACTCGTGCGGGAAGCGGTTGTAGTGCTCGGGGTTCAGGCCCACGAGCTCCAGCAGCTCTCGCACCCGGTTCTCCACGCCCCCGGCAGGCTTGATGCCGTTGACCTCCATCGGGCTCTTGATGATGCTGCCGACGGTCTGACGCGGGTTGAGCGACGAGTACGGGTCCTGGAAGATCATCTGGATCTCGGACCGGATGGGGGCCAGCTGCTTGCGGCTGGCGTGGGTGATGTCCTGGCCCTCGTAGACGATCTTTCCGCCGGTGGGCTCCAGAAGCCGGGTCATCATCCGGCCCGTGGTGGACTTACCGCATCCGGACTCGCCCACCAGACCGAGGCTCTCGCCCTCGTACACCGTCAGGTCGATCCCGTCGACCGCCTTGACGGCACCGACCTGGCGCCGGAAGGGAAAGCCTCCGTAGATCGGGAAGTGCATGGCCATGCCCTGCACGGACATCAGCTCGCGGCGTTCACGAACCTCATCCGCTGAACCCTGCTGTTCAGGCAGAGTGACGTTTTCACTCATGTCTCTGCGTCTCCCTAGCCCAGCCGGGGCTTGATGTGATCGATGAAGATGGTGTTTCTCTGCTCCCCTGTGAGGTGGCAGGCCGCGGCCCGTCCGTCGGCCAGCAGCGGCCTCTCGCCGCTGCACCGCCCGCCGTCCACCTTGTCGGTGAAGGCGCAACGCGGGTGGAAGGCACAGCCGGAAGGCGGGTTGAGCAGGCTGGGCGGAGATCCGGGGATCGGCGCCAGCGCCTCGTTGATGTCGCTGCTCAGACGCGGCATCGAGCTGAGCAGACCCCAGGTGTAGGGGTGCTCGGGGGCACGCAGGACCTCACGGACGCTGCCGCGCTCCACTGCCCGCCCGGCGTACATCACCAGCAGGTCGTCCGCCATGTTGGCAATGACGCCGAGGTCGTGGGTGATGAAGATGATCGCCGACCCGAACTCCTGCTGGAGGTCCTTGAGGAGGTCCAGGATCTGGGCCTGCACGGTCACGTCGAGCGCGGTGGTCGGCTCGTCGGCGATCAGCAGGTCGGGGTCGCACATCAGCGCCATGGCGATCATCGCGCGCTGCCGCATACCGCCCGAGAACTGGTGGGGGTAGTCGTCGAAGCGCATCGTGGGCTGCGGGATGCCGACCTTCGTCAGCATCTCGATGGCCCGGGCCTTCGCCTCCTTCTTGGAGGCGCCGGTGTGCTTGCGGAACGGCTCGGAGAGCTGTCGTCCCACCGTGTAGTACGGCGAGAGCGCGGTCAGCGGATCCTGGAAGATCATCGCGGCCTTGTTGCCGCGGACCTTCTCCATTTCCTTCTCCGTGGCGGCGGTCAGGTCCTGGCCGTCCAGGACGATCTCTCCCTGGACGTTCGAGCTCTGCGGGTTGTGCAGCCCGAGGATGGCCAGGTTGGTCACGGACTTCCCGGAGCCCGATTCACCCACGATACCCAGCGTCTTGCCGCGCTCGACGTCGAAGGAGAGCCCGTCGACCGCGTTGACGATGCCGTCCTCGGTGGAGAACCGCACCCGCAGGTCGCGTACCGAGAGGAAGCCCTCCGGCCCGGTCGGGGCCGGTGTGTCTTCGGTCTTGGTCAGTGTGGTCACGGTCGTTCTCCTAGGCGAGGCGCACGCGCGGGTCGATGTAGGCGTAGGCGAGGTCCACGACGATGTTCAGGAGCAGGATGAAGAAGGCTCCGAACAGCATCACGCCCATGGTCAGCGGCAGGTCCTTGGTCAGGGAGGACTCCACCGCGAGGCGCCCGATGCCGGCCAGGTCGAAGGTGAACTCGGTGACCACGGCGCCCGCGAGGAGGGCGGAGAGGTCCATGCCGAGGATGGTGACGATGGGAGCCAGCGAGCCACGCCAGGCGTAACGGAAGAAGACGTACCGAGCCGGCATGCCCTTGGCACGCGCGGTACGGACATGCTCTTCCTGGAGCTGCTCGATCATGGTGGAGCGAGCCATACGCGTGTACTGAGCGGTGAAGATCGTCGCCATGACGGCCCAGGGAATCAGGAGTCCGACGGCCCAGCCGATCGGATCGTCCATGAACGGAACGTACTTGGGGTTGTCCATCCAGCCTGTGCTGTAGACGAAGATGCCAAGAACGATCGGCCCAAGGAAGTAGATCTGGAACGAGCTGAGCACCATCGAGGTGCCGCTGACGACCTTGTCGGCCATGGTGCCGCGCTTCCACGCGGCGAGCAGGCCCGAGGCCAGTCCCAGCACGAGGAAGATGACAAGACCGCCGATGGTCAGCGACAGCGTCAGCGGGAAGCGGTCCATGATCGAGTCCCAGACGAAGTCGCCCGAGTTGAAGGACACGCCGAGGCACGGTGCGGAGCAGTGGCCGACGGCGAAGTCCCGGCCGGAGACTATGCCGACCATGAAGTCCCAGAACTGGGTGGTGATCGGCTTGTCGAGGCCGAGGTTCTCGCGGATGACCGCGATGTTCTCCGGCGAGCAGTTCTTGCCGCAGGAGAGCTCGGCGAAGTCCTGAGGGATTGTGTAGAACAGGAAGAACGTGAACGCGCCGATCAGGAACATGATGACGACGGCGCCGGTCAACCTGCGGATGAGGAACTGAAGCATCGCGGGAGGCTGCTCTCTTCGGAAGCGGCGGGGTAGTGAGGATGAGGGTCCGTGGGGGTGCGCTCCGCCTGGCGCACACCCCCACGGATCAGCCGTGATTCGGTGTTACGGCTGCATCAGGTACAGACGGTTGATGTCGATGTAGCTCGAGTTCGTGCTGTACCGGGCGCCACCGATGTTGGAGCCGAAGAGCTGGATCTGCTTCGAGTAGTAGACCGGAGCAGCCGGGTTGATCTCCTCGACGATGCGGTGGTGAGCCTCTTCCCACTTCTTGGCCGCGGCCTCGGGCTGCAGGACCAGGGCCTCCTGGATGAGGGAGTTGACCTTCTCATCGTTGATGTGGGAGTAGTTCGACCCACCGTCGGAGACCAGCGTGCCGTCGTAGACCGGGGTGACGACCGTGGACGGGGAGGACCAGTCCTGGCCCCAACCCGTCATGTAGATGTCGTACGGGTTCTTCAGCTTGCCGACCTGCTCGTAGAAGCTGGCGCGCTCGATCTCCTTCGCCTGGATGTCGAAGCCGATCTTGTTCAGCGCGTCCTTGATCAGGAGCATCTGCTTCTGGCCACGCGGCGTGTTGGAGTAGGCGTAGGTGAGCTTGGTGCCCTTCTTGAAGCCCGCCTCCTCCAGCAGCTTCTTGGCCTTCTCCGGGTCACCGTTGGGCTTCTTCAGCTTGCCGAACGGGTCGTACGTCGGGTCGAAGCCCGGCAGGGTCGGCGCGAACAGACCACCGGCCAGCTCGCCACCGTACTTGCCACCGTCAGCCTGGATCATCGACTGGTTCGGGATGGCGTAGGTGATCGCGTCACGGATCTTCTTGTCCTTGACGCGGTCCAGGTTGAACGTCAGCTGCCACACGTAGGGCTGGTAGCCCTTGATCGTGCGCTTGTTGACGGCCGGGGTGCCGATGACGTCCTGCATCTGCGCCGGGTCCACCGAGTCCGTGAACTGGATGGCGTTCTTGGCGTCACCCTGGTCGGCAATCAGACGCTTGGTCTGGCTCGGACCGTCGATCGTCGTGGTGAAGGTGTAACCGTTGACGTACTGGTGACGCACCGCGTCCGTCTTCGGGTCCCAGTTGGTGTTCTTGACCAGCTTGAGGGACTTGCCGGCCTTGTACTCAGCGATCTTGTACGGGCCGAGAGACTTCGGGGCCTTGTCGTACTTCTCCTTCGTGTCCGCCTTCTTCGGCACGATGCCGTATCCGGCCATGGCCAGCGCCTGCGGAAGGTCCGGGCGGGCCTTGTCGAAGTGGAAGACGACCGTCTTCGCGTCCGGGGTCGAAAGGACGGAGTCCGGAAGGTGCTTGCCCTTGTACGGGCCGTCCGGCAGCGCCTTGCGGTAGTCGGAGCCGGAGAGCCAGGACTGGACGAACGACGGGCCGTCGAAGATGACCTTCGAGTACTGACGCTCGATGGTGTGACGGACGTCGGCGGACGTGATGACGTCGCCGTCCTCGTCCTTGATGCCATCCTTGAGCGTGTACGTCCAGGTCTTGCCGCCGTCGGTGGCCTTACCGGCGTCGGTGGCGATGTCGCCGACGACGGTCAGGTTGCCCTTGTCGTCCTCCTGGTAGTTCGTCAGCTTGCGGTGAAGCAGGTTGGCGAACTGGCCGGCGTCACTGACGTAGATCTGACCCGGGTCCATGTGGGAGAGGTCGGACTGCGTGTAGACGCTGATGGTGCCGCCGGGCTTGGCGCCCGGGACCTCTGCCGCAGGGCCGTTGGAGGCAGCCGCGTCGGCGTAGGCGACAGGCTTGGACTGCGACGCGGCGTCCTTCTGCTTCTTGGACTCGTCCTTGCCGCTGTCCTTGCCGCTGTCCTTGGAGCAGCCGGTGAGCGCCAGAGAGCCGGCCGCGAGCGCGACGACTATGGCGCGAGCGGAGCGCGAGTGAAGGGGCTTCATGATGCTCGTTACACCTACCTGTCGGTTGTTATCGAGAAAAGCTGCCTTACCGTCCGGTTGCCCGGCGCGAGGGCGGCAGTTACCCCACCCATGGACGTCACCGTCCGGTCTTGGGGTCAAACGCGTCCCGGACCGAGTCACCAAGGAGGTTGAACACAAGAACGAAAACCACCATGGCGACGCCCGGGAAAATCATGAACGTCGGGTCCTGCTCGTAGATCCCGGAGCCGATGGCGAACATCCGCCCCCAGTCAGGGGTGGGTTCGACGAAGCCGACACCGACATACGAGAGGAACGCGATGCCCAGGATGGAGCTGGGCAGCGTGTAGGTGCCCTGCACAAGGATCGGCGTGACGATGTTCGGCAGGATCTCCTTGCGCACGATCCGCCACCGCGAGGCACCCGAGACCTTGGCCGCCTCGACGAACTCCCGCTCCCGCAGGGTGAGTACGGAGCTTCGCACCAGACGGGCCATACCCATCCAGCCGAGGAACCACATCACCAGCAGGATCGCGACGGCGCGCAGGTAGGTGGGGGTCTCATCCGCCGGAGAGACGAACAGCGCGGTCACGACGGGCATGAAGGCGATGAAGAACAGCTGGCTCGGGAAAGCCAGGAAGAAGTCGGTCGTCCGGCCCAGCCAGTAGTCGACCTTGCCACCGAAGTAGCCGCCCACCATACCGATGATCACACCCGTGAGCACGCTGAAGAGCGTGAGGATGAGCGCCATGTAGAGGGACGTGCGCATGCCGTACAGCAGCATGGTGAACACATCTCGGCCCAGGTTGGGCTCGACGCCGAACCAGAAGTCACCGGACATGCCGCCGAAGCTGCCCGTGGGCATGGCGAAGTCGTCGAGGAGGGACGGGTAGTCCGCCTCCTGCGCGTAGAGCGTGTACGGGTTCTTGCCGTAAAGAGCCGAGACAACCGGCGCGAGGGCGGCGATGGCGAAGTAGAAGAGCACCACAACGGCGGAGATCATGCCGGTGCGGTCGCGCTTGAAGCGCATCCACATCAGTTGCCCCGGAGAGCGGCCGACGGGCGCCTTCGCGTCCGCTGCTGTGGTCTGTTCGTCCAAGGCGACAGAGGCCGTGGCGTCCTCGGCCTCGATTGGACTGGTCATGATGTGTCCATTCACAGATGTCGGGTACCGGCGCCCCGGCAGGTTGCGACGGTTGAGTCAGATGCACTCACCGCGTCGGACCTGCTGCGTGACGGTCCCCGGCTGCCTACCGACACCCGGTACACGGGTACGGCGGCAGGGCCGACGCCTGACGGAGATCACCCCAGGGCGGTGCGGCGGAAAGGGAGCGTCGACAGGAGTGGGTTTCACTCCCGGGAACGCGAGTTGAGCGGTAGGACGGGCTGAGAAGTCGTCAGCCGATGCCGACGACAGGACCGGGTGAGCCGCTATGAACGAAACCGGTCTGACGCGCCGTCCAGGACGATGCGCCCCCACTGGCGCTCAGGGCACCGCGCATGGGTTCCTCCTCGTGAGTCCACGTAAACAGTATTGGTACCGGATCATCCGCCGACACCCCTGACGACGGAAGAGCAGTACCTCGTGTGCTCGTGAGTCGGCACTCCCCACAGCGCTTGACCCATTGACCCGAGCTCAATGAGCCAACTATTAAGTACGACCAGGCCGTAAACCACACTTAAAGTGTCTCGGTTTGACAACATCGATACCCCCCGAGCGCCCGAAATCCGGACAAACTCATCCCAGACAGACGCACCCGAAACGGACTGTTAACACGTGTTCCGGAGAGCGACGCCCGATACTCGGACATCTCCACGGGAAAACGGGTTGCGTCCAGCCCCGATGGACCCTCCCACGACTCTGCCGCCCGGAACAGACCGGTGCCCCGACCCTCCGGAAATATCCGGGCGCCCGGGGCACCTGCCGAACACACGACGTCCGGATCCGCCGAACAGATCAGCAGCAGACCGTCGTCTTCATCACTTCAACTCAGCAGTACGTCTTCCTCACCACCTCGGCCAGGGAGCCCTTGGGCGGCTTGGCGCCACAGCGCAGTCCGCCCTCGACCGACGTCGTCCAGCTCTGGGCCTTGCCGTAATGGCCGGTCTTGACCCACTTCGTGGCGCCGTCGCACCGCCACTGCGTGCAGTAGCCGCCGGCCTTCCTGGCGCCGGCGAAGAATACCTAGGTGCCGTTCTTGCTCACCTGGTGAGTGATCGACTCCGAAGTCTTCCTGGTCGCCTCGCCCTCCGCCTTGAGCTCAAGGCCGACGGACGCCTCCAGGCTCGCGAGAACGATCTTCCCGCTCACCTTCGAACCTACCGTCGCCGTCACCGCAGCCGTGATTTCGCGCACTTTCTCCGCGCCGAACGTCTTCTTCGCGGTACCGCCCGTGGAGTTCTCCAGCACCTTCCGGTGCGTGACCACCCACGGCTTCGCCTTGCTGGTCCAGGTGAGCTTCGTACGCCCGGGGCTGCACATCGGCATTGCCCGAGGGCGCCGCCAGCACGGGCGCCGCCGGCACGGCCGACATCGCCGCGCCGGCCACTGCCACTGCCACGAATTTCCGCATACCGTTCCCCCTTGCTTCCGCGAACGAACTACGTCCGCGACTCATTCCTTCGCCGCACCGGTCAATGCGACTGGAGTAGATATTGGCCGCATCAGTGGTGCGTTTCCAGCCAGTTGAGGAGTTCTGAGGTTGAGGCATTCACCTCATCACGAAGGGTAACTGGAATCGAGGCGTCCACTTGATCTTCGCATATGCACACCTTCATGTGTCGTCCGACACCGCTGGACGCAAAAATACCCGGCCCCCAATCAGCTGGGGAGCCGGGTATTTGTCTCGCGTCGGACCGACCGCAGCCGGACCGTCGGGCCCGAGGGTCAGCGCTTGGCGCGCGACGCGGTGCGGCCGCGCTCCTTCTGGTCCAGGACGACCTTACGGATACGGACCGTCTCCGGGGTCACCTCGATGCACTCGTCGTCGCGGCAGAACTCCAGCGACTGCTCGAGCGACAGCTTGCGGGCGGGCACCACGTTCTCCGTGGTGTCCGCGGAAGCCGCACGCATGTTGGTGAGCTTCTTCTCCTTGGTGATGTTCACGTCCATGTCGTCGGCGCGCGAGTTCTCGCCGATGATCATGCCCTCGTAGACCTCGGTGGTGGCCTCCGTGAAGATGACACCGCGCTCCTGGAGGTTGACCATGGCGAACGGCGTCACGACGCCCGCACGGTCCGCCACCAGCGAGCCGTTGTGACGCGTGCGCAGCTCGCCGAACCACGGCTCGTGGCCCTCGAAGAGGGAGTGCGCGATGCCCGTGCCGCGGGTCTGGGTCAGGAACTCCGTACGGAAGCCGATGAGGCCGCGGGACGGGACGATCCACTCCATGCGGACCCAGCCCGAACCGTGGTTCGTCATCGTCTCCATGCGGCCCTTACGGGTCGCCATGAGCTGCGTGATCGCACCGAGGTGCTCCTCCGGCGAGTCGATCGTCATGCGCTCGATCGGCTCGTGCGTCTTGCCGTCGACCTGCTTGGTGACCACCTGCGGCTTGCCGACGGTGAGCTCGAAGCCCTCGCGGCGCATGGTCTCGATGAGAATGGCCAGGGCGAGCTCACCACGGCCCTGGACCTCCCAGGCGTCGGGGCGCTCGGTCTCCAGGACACGGAGCGAGACGTTACCGACCAGCTCCCGGTCCAGACGGTCCTTGATCTGCCGGGCAGTGACCTTGTGGCCCTTGCCGCCCTTGCCGACCAGCGGCGAGGTGTTCGCACCGATGGTCATCGAGATGGCCGGCTCGTCGACCGTGATCAGCGGCAGCGCGATCGGGTTCTCGGGGTCGGCCAAGGTCTCGCCGATCATGATGTCCGGGATACCGGCGATCGCGCAGATGTCGCCCGGACCGGCCTTCTCGGCCGGCTTGCGGGTGAGCGCCTCGGTCATCATGAGCTCGGTGATGCGGACGTTGGACATCGAGCCGTCGCGCTTGATCCACGCGACGGTCTGGCCCTTGCGCAGCTCGCCCTGCTCGACACGGCACAGCGCGATACGGCCGAGGAAGTTGTCGGCGTCCAGGTTGGTGACGTGGGCCTGGAGGGGCGCGTCGTCGTCGTACTCCGGGGCCGGGACCGCGGAGAGGATCGTGCTGAAGAACGGCTCCAGGCTGTCGCTGTCCGGCGGGACGGTACCGTCCTCCGGCTTGGTCAGCGAGGCGACGCCGTCACGGGCACAGGCGTAGACGATCGGGAACTCGATCTGGTCCTCGTCGGCGTCCAGGTCCAGGAAGAGGTCGTACGTCTCGTCGATGACCTCGGCGATCCGGGAGTCCGGACGGTCCGTCTTGTTGATGCAGAGGATGACCGGCAGCCTAGCCGTCAGCGCCTTGCGGAGCACGAAGCGGGTCTGCGGGAGCGGGCCCTCCGACGCGTCGACCAGCAGGACGACCGCGTCCACCATCGACAGGCCGCGCTCGACCTCGCCACCGAAGTCGGCGTGGCCGGGGGTGTCGATGATGTTGATGGTGATGACGTCGCCGCCATCCTTCGGGTGGTACTTGACGGCCGTGTTCTTGGCCAGGATCGTGATGCCCTTCTCACGCTCCAGGTCGTTCGAGTCCATCATGCGGTCGTCGAGGTGCTCGGCGGCGTGCGCGGCGAAGGCGCCCGCCTGCTTGAGCATGGCGTCGACCAGCGTGGTCTTGCCGTGGTCGACGTGGGCGACGATGGCTACGTTACGGATGTCGTGGCGCGTGGGCATGGGTGGCTTGCGCTTCTCTCGGATCGTGGGATCAGGCGTCTTAGTCGGTCTCAAGTCCTGGTACGCCCGCCGGGCGGACGCGCCACGGCTACCCCCCATGGTACGGGGCTGGCGCCGTGGCGGCTTCCTGGGCAAGGGTTACCAGCCGCTCACAGACGGCGACCGACGCCGCCGGCTGCGCGGGCCGCGGCCCGGCCCTTCTCGCCGAACGCCTCGTCACAGCCGACTGCTCAGGTACCCGAAACACTTCAGTTCGCCATATGTCCGACGGTCTGCTCGCCCCTCGCTCCCCCGCTGCGGAGGAGCGAAAATCGGCCTCGACCAGCCGGAGGTGCTGTACGCCACATACCGGCCGTCCGGCCGCGCGGCCGGGGCCCCTGTCCGCCGCCTTCCGGACCGGAGGCGTCTCCCCGCCCTTCGATGCGGTGGCAGCTCATCGCCCTCGCGCTTCGTGTTTCTGCCCCCGTGGTCGTGTCTTCCGGTGAATTTCACCGGCGGTCATGGACACGCTCCCGGCCGGGGGCGGCTCGACGCGGCAGTTGAGCGACTTCGGAGGGGGAGGGGATGCGCAGTGTGGGGGGTGTCCGCACATTGATTGCCCGGGTCAACAGGTAGCCACGACCTTGCCCGCCGAGCGCCTCGGCGGGCAAGGGAATTGAGCCACTTCTGAGCTTCCGCTGCGGTCCTGACCTGCTACTTCTTACGATTCGCGGGGGGTCCTGCCGCTTGCGGCTTCTTGAAACCGATGTCCTGGTAGTGCGGGGCTCCGAAGCCGAAGGCGCCGACATTCGCAAGCTTCTTGTCGGTGGCCACGAGCTGTGGGCGCTGATACAGCGGAATCGATCCTGCAGCCGCCCAGATCCGGGCGTCCGCCTGCTTCATCAGGTCCTGGGCAGCCCCCTCGTCGAGTTCGGAGACCGCCTGGTCGAAGAGCTGGTCGATGTGGTCCGTACCGACGCGGGTGTAGTTCTGCTCGACGAGCAGCGAACCGTCGGTGGCAGGGACCGGCTTGGCGAAGATCGGTCGGTCGTCGGTGGCCGGGTAGGCGGTGGCGGGCCAGGAGTACAGCGCCAGGTCGTAGTCGCCGGAGGCGACATGGTCCTTGAAGTAGCTGGCGTCCGAGACCTTGATGATCTCGGTGTGGATGCCGACCGAATCGAGCATGGCCGAAATCTTGTCCCCCACGGTCCGCAGCGACTCCGAGCCGGGTCCGGACGGCAGGACGAAACGCAAGGTCAGCGACTTACCGTCCTTGCCGAGGGGGCCGCGGACGGAGTCGGCGGCCTTGGCCGGGGCCGCCGGAGCCGCAGTCCCCGCGGGGGCGTAGGCGCCGACGGCGCCGCCCGGCCCGCGCTCCTGGGCGGTGACCTTCCCCCGGGCGCCCTCGACAGGGCTGGTATCGGTGCCGGCGACGGTGCGGGCGTCGGCGTACGCGTCCGAGAAGGTTCCGGCCTGGCGCAGCAGTGCGGCGCTCTGGACGGCGGCGGCCGGAGCGGGGGCGAGGACGCGGCTGAATCCTTCGCCGTCACCCGGCTTGTTGTCGCCGTCGGTCTTCGCGGCCTTCTCTTCCTTCGTGGCCTTGTCCGCCTTCTCCTCAGCTGCCTTGCCCTTCGTCTTCTCGCCCTCGCTGCCCGCCTTCGTGCCTCCGGGCTTCTTCGCCGCGCCGTCCCGGGTCCAGCCGGCGTCCGCCAGCAGCGCCTGCGCCGCCCCGGTGTCCTGGTCGCCGAGCGCCCCACTGCTGTCGTGGTAGCCGCGCTGTCCGGCCACTGCCAGGTGGCTGCCGAGCGGGGCAGCGGGCAGGCCGAGCGGACTCAGTACGGCGTCGGCGAGCTCCTGGCGGTTCAGGGCCCGTGCGACCGCGCGGCGCACCCGGTTGTCGGCCAGTGGCCCGGACTCGCCGTTCAGCGCGAGCTGGGTGTAGGCGGGCTCCAGCGACTTGCGGAGAACGTAGGCGCGCAGCCCGTCCTGCTCGGAGGCGTACACCTCGGCGGCTGCCCTGGTCTTCTCCCTGGCCGCCCGGGCGACCGCCGCCGCGTTCTCGTCCGAGCCGTGCGCCACGGCCCAGGAGCGCATCGCCGCGGCCGGGCCGGTCTCCCAGCCGGGGCCGTGGGTGAGCGGTTGCCCGTTGCCTCCCTTGTCCCGTCCCGCCGCCACGATCCGGTGCGCCGCCGCCGCGTCGACATCGGCGACGTCGACCTTGCCCTCGACCAGCGCCGCAGTACGGTCCCGCGGCTTGACCGCACGGAAGACGATCGAGTCGAGCTTCGCCTGACCGCCCCACCAGCGCGGGTCGCGGACCAGGGTGATGGCGCCCTTCCCCTGGTCCACGCTGCTCAGCCGAAAGGGTCCTGCGGTGGCCTTGAGCGTGGTCCGCGCTCCGTCGTTGAAGGTGCCCGGGGAGCCGGTCATCTCCTTGGGGTACAGCGGGGAGAAGAGGGAGCGCCAGTCCGCGTACGGCTTGGCGAAGGTGACCCGGACCTCCAGGTCGTTGGCGCCGCGTTCGATCCGTTCGATCCGCTCGTAGCCGGCGTTGCGAGCGGTCCAGAACGCCGAGTCCTTGCCGCTCAGCGCCCGCCACTGGGCGACGAAGTCGGGGGCTCCGATCTCCCGGCCGTCGCTCCAGACCGCCTGCTGGTTGAGCCGGTAGAGCACGACCTGCTTGGGCTCGCGCTCGACAACCTTTGCGGATTTCAGATAGTCCCGGTTCATCTGCGGGGTGCCCTTGGCGTCGAGCGGGAAGAGCGTCGGCAGCAGTGCCCCGGTGATGCGTGTGGTGGTGGCGTCGGCGTCCGCCTGGAAGGCGTTGAAGGTCGCGGGCATCGCGTCGATCGCCCAGTTGACCGTGCCTCCCTCGGCGACCTGGCCCCGGCCCGCGGGGGCTACGTCCTGCGGAACGGCGATGGCGGCGGTGGCCTCATCGTCCGAGCTGCCGCACCCGGCGAGCGCGGGAATCGTGAGCACACCTGCGACAAGGAGCGCGAGCGGGCGGCGCTTTCGGACCATCCCGCGCGGGACGCCGACGTGGGACATGGCTGATACCTCCGGGGCCGGCCCGGCCCACCCGTACTCGGATGGACCAGATGATGCGTATTTGGTGGCATTGGCTGTTGATCACACTGGTTCCGCTCATCCAATGAAGGTGCCCACGCGCGCGAGACCGCGCAGACACGGCGCACGGCCCGCGAACCTCACCTGTGCGGCGGAGCGCCGGGCAAAGACGGGGCGGCCCGCTCCCTTCCCAAAAGGGATGTGACGCGCGACACTCGCATGCGCATGAGCATGCCACCCGCTACCGCGGAGGTGAGAGCAAGTCATGTCACTGCAGGACGAGTTGACTGCTGTTCAGCACTGCCTCGACGACCTGGTCCGCACCGTCGGACGTCTGGAGCGGAGCCTTGCGCAGCTGCGCGCGGCCGACACCGGTCCGCAGCCACCCGGACCCGCCGCCGGCACCGACCCCGTCGACGGCGTCATCACGATCACCGAGGCGCCGTACGACGCCACCCTGTGGACGGACTCGGACGACGAGGGTCTGGGCGTCCGCGGCAGGCACGCACCCTAGGAGAGTTCCTTGGCCACCGGCACAGAACCAGGTACGGAACCATCTCGACGCAAGGCCCCCGCGCGGCACGGCGCACGTACCACCCGGCCGTCCGGCGTGCACGACGCGTCGCGGGCCGCCATCGCCGCCCGCCATCTGCGAACCGACCGCTGGTGGCTGGCGCCCGCGGTCACCGCGGGCGGGCTCCTCGCCTTCATCGTCTACTCGACCTGGCGGGCCTTCTCGAACGCCGACTACTACGCCGCCCCCTATGTGTCGCCGTTCTACTCGCCCTGTCTGGCGGAGAACTGCGCCCCCATGCGGCACGGCCCCAACTGGGAAATCTTCGGCAGCTGGTGGGGCCTCTCCCCCGCCCTGCTGATCCTGATCTTCCCGCTCGGCTTCCGGCTGACCTGCTACTACTACCGCAAGGCCTACTACCGGGGCTTCTGGGCATCGCCCCCGGCCTGCGCGGTCGCCGAGCCGCACACGACGTACACCGGCGAGACCCGCTTCCCGCTGATCATGCAGAACATCCACCGGTACTTCTTCTACGCCGCGATGCCGGTCGCCGGGATCCTCACGTACGACACCGTGCTCTCCTTCCGCGACGAGCACTACGCCTGGGGCCACATGGGCCTCGGCTCCCTGATCTTCCTGATCAACATCACGCTGATCTGGGCGTACACCCTGTCCTGCCACTCCTGCCGGCACATCATCGGCGGCAGGCTGCGGCACTTCTCCAAGCACCCCGTGCGCTACCGGCTGTGGGGCTGGGTGGGCCGGCTGAACGCCCGGCACATGCTCCTCGCCTGGGCCTCCCTGATCAGCGTGGCACTCGCCGACTTCTACGTGTATCTCGTCGCCTCCGGCGCCTTCGACGATCCGAGGTTTTTCTGAATGACTGAGCTCGAACGGCAGCAGTGGGACGTCGTCGTGGTCGGTGCCGGAGGCGCCGGGCTGCGCGCCGCCATCGAGGCGCGGGAGCGCGGGGCCCGTACCGCGGTCATCTGCAAATCGCTCTTCGGCAAGGCACACACGGTCATGGCGGAGGGCGGAATTGCCGCCTCCATGGGCAATGTGAACTCCGGGGACAACTGGCAGGTGCACTTCCGCGACACCATGCGCGGCGGGAAGTTCCTCAACCAGTGGCGGATGGCGGAGCTGCACGCAAAGGAGGCGCCGGACCGGGTCTGGGAGCTGGAGACCTGGGGGGCGCTCTTCGACCGTACGCCGGACGGGAGGATCTCCCAGCGCAACTTCGGGGGCCATGAGTACCCGCGGCTCGCCCACGTCGGGGACCGTACCGGCCTCGAACTGATCCGCACCCTCCAGCAGAAGATCGTCTCGCTGCAACAGGAGGACCACCGCGAGCACGGCGACTACGAGGCTCGGCTGAAGGTCTTCCAGGAGTGCACCGTCACGCGGGTGCTCAAGGACGGCGAGCGAAGCGAGAGGGGGGTCCCCCCGGCCGAAGGCTCGGGGGGGAGGGTCAGCGGGGCCTTCTGCTACGAGCGCGAGTCCGGCCGCTTCTTCGTCCTGGAAGCGCCCGCGGTCGTCCTCGCCACCGGCGGCATCGGCAAGTCCTTCAAGGTCACGTCGAACTCCTGGGAGTACACCGGCGACGGCCACGCCCTCGCACTGCTGGCGGGCGCACCCCTGCTGAACATGGAGTTCGTACAGTTCCATCCGACCGGCATGGTCTGGCCCCCGTCCGTGAAGGGGATCCTCGTCACCGAGTCGGTGCGCGGCGACGGCGGGGTGCTGCGCAACTCCGAGGGCAAGCGGTTCATGTTCGACTACATCCCCGATGTGTTCAAGGAGAAGTACGCGCAGTCGGAGGAGGAGGGCGACCGCTGGTACGAGGACCCGGACCACAACCGCCGCCCGCCCGAGCTGCTGCCGCGCGACGAGGTCGCCCGCGCCATCAACTCCGAGGTGAAGGCGGGCCGCGGCTCACCGCACGGCGGCGTCTTCCTGGACGTGTCCACCCGGATGCCGGCCGAGGCGATCAGGCGGCGGCTGCCCTCGATGTACCACCAGTTCAAGGAACTGGCGGATGTCGACATCACGGCGGAGGCGATGGAGGTCGGCCCGACCTGCCACTACGTGATGGGCGGAATCGCCGTCGACTCGGACACCGCGGCAACCGTCGCCGTGCCCGGTCTGTTCGCGGCGGGCGAGGTCGCGGGCGGCATGCACGGCTCCAACCGGCTCGGCGGGAACTCCCTCTCCGACCTACTGGTCTTCGGCCGACGCGCCGGGCTGCACGCCGCCGAGTACGCGAGCGCGATCGGCGACCCGCCGGTGGTGGACGAGGAGCAGATCGACGCGGCGGCGGCGGAGGCTCTGCGTCCGTTCAGCGCCGGGGACCCTGACGCCGCCGGGGGGCCGGCGGAGAATCCGTACACCCTCCACCAGGAACTCCAGCAGACGATGAACGACCTGGTCGGCATCATCCGGCGGGCACCCGAGATGGAACAGGCGCTGGAGAACCTCGCCGAGCTGCGAATACGGGCGCGCCGCGCCGGGGTCGAGGGCCACCGCCAGTTCAACCCGGGCTGGCACCTCGCCCTGGACCTGCGGAACATGCTGCTGGTCAGCGAGTGCATCGCCCGGGCCGCGCTGGAACGCACGGAGAGCCGCGGCGGTCACACCCGCGAGGACTGTCCGACGATGGAGCGCTCCTGGCGGCCGGTCAATCTGCTCTGCCGGCTGTCCGAGGACGGTGCCTTGGCGCTGGGCGGCCGGATCGAACTCGTACGGAAGACGACCGACCCCATCCGACCGGACCTGCTCTCCCTCTTCGAGAAGGAGGAGCTGGTCAAGTACCTCGCCGAAGAGGAGCTGTACGAGTGAGCAGCTACGAAGCCCGGTTCAGGGTCTGGCGCGGCGACACCGACGGCGGTGACCTGCAGGACTTCTCGGTCGCGGTGAACGACGGCGAGGTCGTCCTCGACATCATCCACCGGATCCAGTCCGGCCAGGCGGGCGATCTGGCGGTGCGCTGGAACTGCAAGGCCGGCAAGTGCGGTTCGTGCAGCGCGGAGATCAACGGACGGCCGCGGCTGATGTGCATGACCCGCATGTCGGTGTTCGACCGGGACGAGACGATCACCGTCACTCCGCTGCGGGCCTTCCCGGTGATCCGCGATCTGGTGACGGACGTGACCTTCAACTACACCAAGGCACGGGAAGTGCCCGCCTTCGTACCGCCGGAAGGGGTGAAGGCGGGCGACTACCGGATGCAGCAGGTCGATGTGGAGCGTTCGCAGGAGTTCCGCAAGTGCATCGAGTGCTTTCTCTGCCAGGACACCTGCCATGTGGTCCGCGACCACGAGGAGAACAAGGCGGCGTTCGCCGGACCGCGCTTCCTGATGCGGGTCGCCGAGCTGGACATGCACCCCCTGGACGCCGCCGCCGAGTCGGGACTCGACCGGAAGGCGACGGCGCAGGAGGAGCACGGGCTGGGCTACTGCAACATCACGAAATGCTGTACGGAGGTGTGCCCCGAGCACATCAAGATCACGGACAATGCGCTGATCCCGCTGAAGGAGCGGGCGGTGGACCGCAAGTACGACCCGCTGGTGTGGCTGGGGAACAGGATCCGTCGGCGGGAGGCTCCCTGATGCCGGTCGGCGTCCGCACCGGACGGGTCAGTGACTACATGCTCGCCCTCGACCAGGGCATGATCGCCGCGGCACTGGCCCAGGCGATCCGTCCCGGGCTGCTGCAACGGACCTTCCGGACGGGTGTGTTCCGGTCGAAGGTGCGTCCGCTGCTCGCCAAGGAGCGGTTCTCCATCTGACCCGCGGCGGCGTGCAACGGGGTCAGTTCCAGCCCTCGCGGTACGCCGCCCAGTCACCCTCCCGCGCGGCGAAGTCCACATAGAGCGCGACTCCGAACCGTTCCCGGCCGCGGTCCGTGCGTCCCAGACCCAGTCTGGTGCCGCGGACCGCGGCCTCGGCCGTCTCCGCCGACTCGTGGTGCCCGAGATCGTCCTCGTGGAAGAACGGCAGGCCCATCAGCAGATCGGTCTCCCGGGGGGTCACTTCGAGGGCGAGCGCGGTCTGCTCCGCGACGTAGCCGCCGTACATGCCCTCCAGCGGCATCCAGCTGTCGTACGACATGACGGCGATCTGATCGACACGGCGTGCCACCTGCCCGAAGAACTTCTGCGACCACCACTTGGGGCTGCCGCTGAGCGTGCCCACGACACTGTGCGCGGCGGGCAGCGGGTCGATCTGGTGGGCGGCGACGGAGAGCGGTGCCGTGCGGGCCTGTGTGAGGGCGTGCAGGTCGTCGAGAAGCAAGAGATAGTGCCGGTCGCCCGAGTGCAGGGGTTCGAGGTCGAAGTGGACACCGTCGAAACCGGCATCGAGGATCTGCCGCGCGGAGGCGACCACCGCGGTGCGGGACGCGGACCGGTCCAGACGAAGCCCGTCGGGACCTTCGGTGGCCAGGACGTCGCCGAGCCAGGCCTGCACCCGGATGCCCGGCAGAGTGCGGTGCACGGCATCGAGCAGCCATCGCGCCTTCGGGTAGCGGGTGGTGGGCAGCGTGCCGTTGTGTTCCAGGGGCCCGGCATGGACGTACAGGTCCTTGATCCCGGTCCCGCTGATCCGGGCGGCGAACGCGGCGAGGTCCTTGTCGTTCTTGCGCCCGTCGACCCAGGCGTGGCCCAGCCAGACGGCATCACGGCCGCGGGTACGGGTCCCGGCGCCGGGATCGCCGGAGTAATTGATCCGCAGCGCGGCACCGGCCGTGACCACCGGAATCACGATCACCAGGACGAGGCCGAGCGCGATCCGCCGCGGCCAGGTCTCCCAGAACCGGCTCCAGCGGAACCGGCCCACCCGATTCCGTGGAGCACCGGCCATGCCCCTCATACGCGTACGCACTCCGGTACCCCCTTGATTGTCGGCGTGCCGTGGCAGTATGACCGCCATGACTCCTCCCTGCCGAAAGGCCGATGCCGGGTAAGCGGCCCGGCGCGCTGCGCGCCGCCCAGCAGAGAACGCCCGAATGGCTGTGCGAGCCGGGCAGGATCCACCGGCTCTCCCTCTCCGCCGGCACCGCGATCCGTCGTGTGGAGCATGAGAACGATGCGTACACGGTCTTCCCGGGTGCCACAGCCGTGGCCCTGCGTCGCTGCCACTCCTTCTTCGGCCTCCCGGGCCGCACCCTGTACCCCAGCCTCGCCGACTGCCCCTGCCGGGGCTGCTCGCTCGACGACGTGACCCTTGCCAGGGACGTGCTCGGCGACGTCCTGGCCCTGCTGCCACCCCGGCCGCAGGCCGAGCCGGGGCGCCTCGTCGCCCGAATCGACAGGGAGCTGTTGCGCCGGACCCTCCCCGATCCGCGCGCGCCCGGTCACCCGTGGCGACGGGAGACATGGTGGCGGATGCGGCTGTACGACGGCGTCATCGATCCCCCGCAGTGCGGACCGTAGGACCCCATCGCGGAGGATCACGTCGGGACGACCCCGGGCGGATCGCCGGGTCGCGGGTGACTGAGGGTGGACATAACCTCACAAAGGTGATGCAGCTCGTGAGCCGTACCCGGATTCTCATACCGGGCCGCGCCCTCCTCGCCGTGCTGTTGGCGTTGGGCTGGCTGGCCCTTCCCGCTGCGCCGATCGCCCGTGCGGACGACCCCGTGACGCTGTCCCGGGACGGGCAGATCACCGACAAGGTGGGTGCTCTCGGCGATCGAAGGTCCGAAGTGGCCGCCGCGCTCGACCGTCTCTACGCCGATCGCCGCATCCAGCTCTTCGTCGTGTATGTACGTGACTTCTCCGGCCGTTCCGCGCAGAAGTGGGCCGATGACACCGCCCGTAAGAACGGGCTCGGCCTGGAGGACGTCCTGCTCGCCGTCGCCACACACGACCGGCAGTACGCGTACACCGTCGATCAGGGCTCCCGCCTGACCGACGCCCAGCTTCGGGACGTGGCGAGCACGGCCATCGAACCGGCCCTCAAGGAGCACGACTGGGCGGGCGCCGCCATCGGAGCGGCCGACGGTTATACCGCCGTCCTGGCCGGGAAGCCCGTGCCCACCCCCGCCGTCACACCCGGCGCCGACGATCCCGGGACGGGGAATTCCGGCGGGACGAGCGCCGGGGACCTGCTCCTGCCCGTGGTTCTCGCCGGCGGGGCGGGAGCGGTCGCCGCCTATGCATACGCCCGCCGGAAGAAGCGCACCACGATCCGCACCACTCCTGGCGCGACCGGCTGGGGACAGGGCGCCCCTCCGCCGGAACCGCCGACTCCGCTGCCGGAGCTCGATGCCCGGGCCAAACAGACGCTGGTGGAAACGGACGACGCGGTCCGCACCAGTGAAGAAGAACTAGGTTTTGCCACCGCACAGTTCGGGGAAGAGACCGCCACCCCGTTCACCGGGGCCGTCACGTTCGCGAAAGGCGAGCTGACCGCCGCGTTCCGGTTGCGCCAGCAGCTCGACGACGCCTTCCCCGAGGACGACGCGACGCGCCGTCGGATGCTGGACGAGATCATCAGCCGCTGCACCGAGGCCAACACACGACTCGACGCCGTCTCCGAGGACTTCGACCGGCTGCGCGCACTGGAACGCAACGCTCCGCAGGCCGTGGCCACCGCCGAGTCCGCTTTCCGCACGCTCGCGGGCCGGGTCTCGGCGGCCGACACGGTTCTCACCACTCTGCGCAGCCGGTACGCAAAATCGGCCTCTTCCTCCGTCGCGGGCGATGTCGAACAGGCGAAGGACCGTCTCCTCTTCGCGACCTCGAGTCTCAACCAGGCGCGACAGGCGGTGGACGAGGGCAACAACGCGGCAGCCGCGGTGTACGTACGGGCCACCGAGGGCGCGGTCGGGCAGGCAACCACCCTCGTCGACGCCGTGCACCGACGGGCCCAGGAGCTCGCGGAGGCGGCGGCAAAGCTGCCGGCCGCGCTCACCGAGACAGAAGCCGATCTGGCCGATGCGAGCGGGCTGCTCGAAGGAACCGCGGAAGACGTGCCGACCGCGGATCTGCGGGGCCGGATCGCCCGCGCCCGGTCGGTGCTCGGCGAGGTGAAGAGGGAGCTGGCGGCCGGTCCTTACGACCCCATCGATGCGCTGCGCAGAGTGGAGGAGGCGGATGCGGCGCTCGACGAGGCGCTGGCCGGGGCGCGCGAGCGGGAGCAGGGCAATCTCCGCGCCCAGTCCCTGCTCGACCAGGCGACGCTCACCGCACGCTCGGCGATTGCCGCAGCCGCGGACTACATCACGACGAACCGCGGGGCGGTGGGCAGCCAGGCCCGGACCCGGCTCGCGGAGGCCCAGCGGCGGCTGGAGCGGGCCCGGGAGCTGGCCGGGAACAACGATGCGCAGGGCGCGCTGGCCGAGGCGCATCAGGCGGACTCGCTGGCCGGACAGGCGCAGAGCCTGGCCGAACAGGATGTGCGGGCGTACGGGAACCGGAACGGTCCGGGCGGTGTACAAGGAGGCGGAGGCGGGATGAGCGGGGCAGTCCTCGGCGGGATCATTCTCGGCGGTCTCCTGGGCGGCGGGGGCGGCGGCTACGGAGGGGGGCTCGGGGGCGGATTCGGCGGGAGCGGCGGTGGCGGCGGGCCCGGCAGTTTCGGCGGCGGGGGCACCCGCGGCCGGCGGGGCGGCGGCGGCCGCTTCTGAAACATCGGCGGAGCATGCGCGCGAGCGTTCGGACAGCCCGTACGGCCTGTCTGATTCACGCAACCCATGGAATTCATATGGTCCACACGGTCCATACCAAGGAGAGGTGCCATGACCAAGCAGACCATCCTCGGCCGCGTCACTCAGCTGGCAAAGGCCAACATCAACGCGCTGCTGGATCAGGCGGAGGATCCGCAGAAGATGCTGGACCAGCTGATCCGCGACTACACGGCGAACATCTCGGAGGCCGAACAGGCGGTGGCGGCGACCATCGGCAATCTGCGGCTGATGGAGCAGGACCACCGCGAGGACATCGACGCGGCCAAGGAGTGGGGCGAGAAGGCGCTCGCCGCCAGTCGCAAGGCCGACGAGCTGCGGGCGGCGGGCTCGGCAGCGGAGGCCGACACGTTCGACAACCTGGCGAAGGTCGCGCTCGGCCGCCAGTTGCAGTCGGAGAAGGAGGCGAAGACCGCAGAGCCGACGATCGCCGCGCAGACGGAGGTGGTGGACAAGCTCAAGTCCGGCCTGGACCAGATGAAGAACAAGCTGACGGAGCTGAAGTCCAAGCGGGACGAGCTGGTCGCACGCGCCAAGTCCGCCCAGGCACAGAACCAGATGATGGACTCCGTCAAGAGCATCAATGTGCTGGACCCGACCAGTGAGCTCAGCCGCTTCGAGGACAAGGTGCGGCGAGAGGAGGCGAAGGCGATGGGCAAGCAGGAGCTCGCCGCATCGTCGCTGGACACCCAGTTCGAGCGGCTGGACAGCCTGGGCGACAGCGCCGAGGTCGAGGCCCGGCTCGCCGCTCTGAAAACGGCGTCATGACCGCCGCTCCCGGAGCGGCGGCCGTTCTGACCCCACGTCCCGGTCCCGCGTTCAGAACATGCTCAGCAGCTGCTCGGCCGTGCGCTCTGCGGCCGGTTCCCCGTCAGGCAGCGGCAGTTCGAACCAGACGGTCTTGCCGCGCGGAGTCCGCCTCGAACCCCAGGCCGCACTCAGCAGTCCGACCAGCTGCAGCCCGCGACCGCCCTCGTCCGTGTCGCGTGCTCGGCGTCGCCGCGGCTGGACGAGACCTGCGTCCCATACCTCGCACACGAGCGTACGGTCGCGCAGCAGCCTGAGCCGGATCTCGCCCTCGCCGTAGCGCAGAGCGTTGGTGACCAGCTCACTGACGAGCAGTTCGGTGGTGTCCACCAGGTCATCGAGTTCCCAGGCGAGCAGTTGTCGACGGGCCAGTTCGCGGGCGCGGCCGACGGAGCGGGGTTCGCGCGGCAGCCGCCAGTCGCCGACCGCATCGACCGGCAGCCCCTGGATGCGGGCCATCAGCAGGGCGATGTCGTCCTCACCGTGCCGGGTGTCGAGGGTGGTCAGTACGTGGTCGCAGACGTCCTCGAGCGGGAGCTCGGGTTCGATGAGGGCGTTGCGCAGTGCCTGCAGTCCTTCGTCGAGCGGGTGGTCGCGGGACTCGACGAGACCATCGGTGTAGAGGGCGAGGAGGGCGCCCTCCTTCAGTTCGACCTCGACTTCCTCGAAGGGTTCGCCGCCGACGCCGAGCGGCATCCCGGGTGGGACGTCGAGCAGCAGGGCAGGTTCGCCCGGCTCGACCACAACAGGGGGGAGATGTCCGGCGTTGGCAAAGGTGCACCGCCGGGTGACCGGGTCATAGACGGCGTAGACACAGGTCGCCAGGTAGACCTCGGAGAGATCTGCATCCCGGGCCTTGTGGGACGTCCTTGACGGCCACTGGGCGCCGCCGAGGCCGTCGGAGGGGGTGCTGACACCCGGGGTGCCCAGACCGCGGGCGACCTCGTCGAGGGCGGCGAGCACCTCGGCGGGTTCCAGGTCGAGGAGGGCCAGGGTCCTTACTGCGGTGCGCAGTTCGCCCATGGCGACGGCTGCCCGCAGTCCACGGCCCATGACGTCGCCGACCACCAGGGCGGTGCGGTGTCCGGGGAGTTCGATCACGTCGAACCAGTCGCCGCCGACCTCGGTCGCGGTGTTGCCGGGGAGATAGCGGCAGGCGATGTCGAGACCGGCGGCCTCGGGATCGCCCGGTGGCAGCAGGCTGCGCTGGAGGATGAGCGCGCGTTCGTGCTCGCGCCGGTAGAGGCGGGCGTTGTCGATACAGACGGCGGCGCGGGCGGCAAGTTCGGTGGCGAGGGCCCGGTCGCGTTCGCCGAAGGGTTCGCTGCCCTTGGTGCGGGAGAACTGAACGAGGCCGACGACGGTGTCATGGGCGACCATCGGAACGGCAAGGGTGGACTGGACGAAGCCGCTGTCGTCGCCGGGGACGTCCTTGATGTGGCCGGTCCGCAGGGCTATGGAACAGGGGGAGTTGAAGGAGTAACGGTGGACGGCGCCCAGGGCGGGCGGGTCGATGGCACCGTCGGTCGAGGCGCTGTCCGGGGCAGTGGCCGACAGGATATCCGACACGGCGCTGGCGAAGGCGACACGGCGCAGTTCCGCGGATCCGCCGACGGACTCGTGGTGGAGCGAGCCCCAACTGCCGGGCGGGGCCTCGTCACCGGTGAGCAGACCCTGGTAGAGGTCGACCGAGGCGAGGTCGCAGAAGCCGGGTACAGCGACGCCGAGGAGTTCGCGGGCGGTGGTCTCCAGGTCGAGGGAGTTGCCGATGCGGGCGCCGGCCTCGTTGAGCAGGGCAAGGTTGCGGCGGGCGCTGGCGGCCTCGCGGGCGGCGATGTGTCGGCGGGTGACATCAGTGGCCAGTCCGGCTATGCCGATGGGGCGGCCTGCTCCGCTGTGCACGCGGTAGAGGTTCATCGACCAGTGGCGGCTCTCGGAGTCGCCCGGTGCGGTGCCGACGAGTTGGAGATCGGTGACGGAGTCGCCGGTCTCCAGAACCCGCCTGAGTGTGGCGGTGAGCCGCTCGGCCTCGGGGCGGGCGAGATAGTCGTCGATCGTGCGGCCGCGGTGGTCGTCGGCCTGGCCGCCGAAGACGGTGGCGAAGCGCTGGTTGGCGCGCACGACCGTGAAGTCTGTGCCGAACAGCACGAAACCGAAGGGAGATTGTCCGAAAATGGCCTGCGATGCGGCAAGGTCCGTCTCGATACGCCGAAGGGCGCGGACGTCCACGACGATGCAGAGGGCGGCCGGTTCCCCGCTCTCTGTCTCGCTGGGCATGACATAGACCTCGGCGAGACCGTGCACGGCGTCCTCGCCCGGCATCCGGAAGGGGACGAGGCCCGTCCACTCCTTGCCGTCGAGTATCTCGCCGACCCGGCGATGACCGCCGGTACGCAGCTCTGCGGGCATAAAGGTCTCGACCGGGTCCCTGCCCACCGCCTCGTGCGCGGCAATGCCGAAGAGGCCGGCGGCCCGGCGGCTCCACTGCTCGATCAGCCCGTCGGGGCCGATCGAGAAGGAGGCGACCCTGATGTAGTCATAGATCGAGCCAGGCGGGCTGCTCTGCCACACGACGTCGCCCGCTGTCCCAGGTATTTCGCTCACGCGACCGTCCCCTCCAGCTCACACACCGGACCGGTCCTGCCCGCAGTATTCAGCACTACGGCGCTTACCGACACGGCGTTCACGATCACAGCACGGCCACAGTCCCTTTCAGTCAGGTTCTGCCCGACCTCTGGTGATCGCTGTGCGTCCCACCCCACTCCTAACCAGGGAGGGCCAGCTCGAACCACACCGTCTTGCCACTCTTTCCGCGCCGGGTCCCCCAGCGGTGTGCGGAGCAGGCCACCAGCTGCAGTCCTCGGCCACCTTCGTCGTCGGGTGCCGCAGCACGTTCGGTGGGCGGATCCGGAAGCGGATCAGAGACTTCCACAAGCAGTCCGGGGCGGGCGTCCGGAGCTTCGCCATCGAGGCGGGGGCGCACCAGCCGTACCCCGATGGGGCCCGAGGCGTAGCGCAAGGAATTGGTCACCAGCTCGCTGACCAGCAGGACGGTCACATCACCGACGGCCGCGTCAAGCCCCCACCCCCGCAGCGCCTCGTGGACCGCATGCCGAGCAGTACGCACGGCGCCGGGCACTGCCGGAAAGGTCCACTCGGCGCAGTCGCCTTCGGTATCGATCACGCCGATCACTTCCCAAGACCAGCAACGAGGAACGTCCTGTTTACGGGGGCTAATCTGCACATACCCGATATTTAGGGCGACCTATCGCCGGAATCGACGCGTAGGGCGTACGGGCGTATGGCGACGTGCGCGCAGCGCAGGCGCAGAGGGGGTGCGCCCGATCAGCGGCGCGCGCCGCCCGGCAGGCTCCGGGTCGGCGCGGATCCGGTCGGCGCGGATCCGGTCGGGAGGCGGCGCATGGCTTCGGCGACGGCAGGCCGGTCCTGATCCAGCCAGTCGACCTCGTCACCCTCGCCGGGCCCGAGCCAGCGCAGCTCGTCGTGGTCCTGGAGCGGCGCGGGCACGCCGGACACCAGTCGCGCGGTCCACACCCGGAGTACGTATCCGGGCTTGAGCGGCCACTCGCCGGGGATGCGCTCCAGCGGCTCGGTCTCGACGCCGAGTTCCTCGCGGAGTTCACGTACGAGCGCCTGTTCGCCGCTCTCCCCCGGCTCCAGCTTTCCACCGGGCAGCTCCCAGCGGCCGGCCAGCTCGGGCGGGGCACTGCGACGCGCGGCCAGCAGGCGCCCCTGGTCATAGACGGCTCCGGCCACCACCACGCGATCACTCATAGGCCGGAGCGTAGTCCCCGGCTCCGCCCCTCACAGGCCCCGCCCCGTCCCGTACCACCCCCGACAGTCGGCCGTCGGTCACGGCCGGGCGCTCTGCCCGATGCGCTCCACCCAATAGAGTTGCTTGTGTCCGCGGTTGTCGAGTTTGTCGGCGATCTTCTGCGCCTCGTCCTGCGTGGCATACCTGCCGACGCGATACCGATTGCCGTTGTCGTCCTGCCGTATCACCAGCCAAGGGAGCACGGCACCGCCGTCGCTCATCGTGTCCCTCCTGAGCATTGAGCCCCTCCCCTGAACGGCGTGCACGTCTCTAAGGATCCCCAGGAAACCGCAGTACGCATATGCCCGAGCGTACGCCTGACCTTTACGCAACGGATAAGTAATTACACAAAGAGAAACCGATCCGGCCAACGCTAAGGGGCACACCCACTCGGATGCGCCCCCAGTGCCTCGCGGATCGGTTGTGCCGCTTACGGCCTCCCCCGCGATAGGGAGTGGATCAGCGAGCGGCGTCATGCGGCTTCGGTGGCAAGGCGGAGGACGGAGTCGACGCGGAGCGTCGGTGACCGACGACAACGCCGCAAGCAAAGTCGCAGGGCGCCGGGAGCCCACTCCCTGTCGTGGGGGAGGCCGTTACGCCTCCGCCACCTCTGCCCCGGCGCCGTGCGCAGCGTCGGCATGAGGACCGGGCCGACGGTCGGGTCCTTGCGGCAGGACATGACAACTCGTTACGGTCAGTGACGGCCCCTCGGTTACGGGAACCGAGGGGGCGTCAACTCGTCGTCACAGGCCCCGGACAGTCCGTCCGGGTATCGGTCACTCGACAGAAATCCCGGCCGCGAGCCCGCCGGGGGCCCGAAAAAATCCCGCGGGAGCGCTCGGCCAAGAGACCGGCGCCGAGCTCGACCGAGGGCTCGACAGCGGGCCCGCGACGAAGCCCACCAGCGCGCGAACCGCCGCTCACCTGACAGGAAGGTGGTAAGCGATCCGGTAGCGGTCGGCGGGCACCACCACATCCGCCGTCTCGACCGCCCGCCCCGATGCGTAGTACGTACGCCCGATCACCATCACCACATGACCCGGCACACCGCCGAGCGCCAGGAGCTCCTCCGCCAGCCCCGGGCGCGCGCCTACCTGCTCGACCACGTTGTCCACGACGACATCGATCGCGGCCATCCGCTCGACCACCCCGCAGCCGCCCAACGGGCCCTCCTCCGGCAACATCACCGGCGTGCGCCCCGTGACGGTGAGGGGCTCCCAGGAGGTGGAGAGCATCATCGGCTCCCCCGCTTCCCGGAAGATGTATCTCGTACGCATCACCCGGTCACCCGCCTCGATGCCGAGCCGTTCGGCGATCTCCGGACTCGCTCCTTCCTGCTCGCTGCGGGACTCCCACGTCCCCCGCACCCCGTCCGCCGTCTGTTCCTGGCGGAACGGGCTGGCACCGGCGCCCGGACGGTATCCGGAACGGGCGATGCGACGCGGGACCGGGCGCTCGCGCACATACGTACCGGAACCGGAGCGCCCCTCGACCAGCCCTTCGGCCATCAGTACCTTGCGCGCCTCCAGCGCGACCGTGTCGGAGACTCCGTACTCCTCGCGGATACGGGCCTGCGACGGCAGGCGCGTATGCGGCGGCAGCGAACCATTGGCGATCTTCTCTCTCAGATCGCTCGCAACGCGTAGATAGGCGGGCTGCTCACCGAAAGTCACAGGCCACTCCCAACAGGTTGACAGTCTGCAACAGACTGGCAACCGTCGGTTGTAGACCGCAAGCACAGGCCAAAGTTTCACCCGAAGTGATGACCAGGCGCCGCACGGCGCATATCCGGACCCCGGCCGCCCCCGACCATCCGCGATCAGCCCAACCCCTTGACCCTTTTTGGTCCAGACCAATAGCTTCCCCTGCGCACGTCAGGGCTGGACCGGCGCGACGGGCGACGGCGACGGTCTCGGCCAGCCGGCCGCGGCCCCCGCACCCGCCACCTGGGCGGCGGGCTACGAGGACTACAAGGCCCTCAAGAAGCTGGCCGACTCCGGTACGTACAAGATCCACCGGGACGTGAGGAACGGTCACGCCTGGCTGTTCGACGGCACGGCCCTGTGGACGTACGACGACCCGCAGGTGCTGCGCACCAAGACCTCGTACATCCGCAGCCACGGCCTCGGCGGTGCGATGTTCTGGTCGCTGGACGGGGACACGGACGACGGCGAGCTGATGACCGCCGTCGACCAGGGCCTGGGCCGGCGTTAGCAGGCGAGAGGGTGTGGGGGCAGCCGCCCCCACACCCTCGGTCCGTTCACGGACCCGTCGTCGCAAGGATCAGAACTGCAGGGCCCAGGAGTTGATCTTCCCGGTGTCGGCCGCGGCATTGTCGCTGACCCGCAGCTTCCAGGTCCCGTTGGCCACCTCCGACGAGGCGTTCACCGTGTAGGTGGTGATCACGTTGTCGGCGCTGCCGCCCGGATCCGAATGGCATGCACATGACAATCGCAAGGACTCGGATGCCGCGCTGCCCGTTCCCTGCTGTCAGCGAAAGATTGACCGATCCATAGGAATCCCACAAGACGGCCTTGAGGTACGCCATACCTTTGCCATTCACCCGCCACACGGCTGACATGCTGGCGGGCATGGCCACATATCTCTGCCCGCAGGACGGCGCCCGCGCCGACACCACATCCCTGACCTGGTGCTGTCCGGTCTGCCGCGGCCCCTGGGACCTCGACTTCGAGCCGGACGCACCGCTCTGGGTCAACGCGCTTGCCGGACGCGTCAATTCACTGTGGCGATACGAAGAGGTGCTGCCCCTCTCCTCGCCCACCACCAGCCTCGGCGAGGGCCGCACACCGCTCGTACCGCTCACCGGCACGGTCTCCGCCAAGCTCGACTTCCTGATGCCGACGCTCTCCTTCAAGGACCGCGGCGCCGTGATGCTCGCCGAGCTGGCCCGCCGCCTCTCCCCCGGTCGCGTCGTCGCGGACAGCAGTGGCAACGCGGGAACGGCCGTCGCCGCGTACTGCGCGCGTGCCGGACTGCCCTGCACGGTGTACGTCCCCGAGGGCACATCCCCCAAGAAGACCGAGCAGATCCGGGCCCACGGCGCCCGCCTGGAGATCGTCCCCGGCGACCGCGAGGCCACCGCGCTGGCCGCCAGGGCCGCCGCCGACTCCCCCGGCACCTTCTACGCCTCGCACGTCTTCAACCCGTACTTCCTGCACGGCACGAAGACGTACGTGTACGAGATGTGGGAAGACCTCGGCGGCAGGCTCCCCGACGCCATCGCCGTACCGGTCGGCAACGGCACGCTGCTGCTCGGCGCGGCGCTGGCCACCGCGGAACTCCTCGCCCAGGGCCTGATCGACGCGCGTCCCGCCCTGATCGCCGTACAGGCCGAGGCCGTGTCGCCGCTGGCCACCGCGTTCCACCGGGGCGCGGACGGCCTGCCGGACCATCCCGGCCGGGCCGCCCCCGCCGCCCCCACGCTCGCCGAGGGCATCGCCATCCCCCGCCCGCCGCGCGCCCGCCAGATCCTGGCGGCGGTGCGGGAGTCGGGCGGCACCTTCCTCACGGTGACGGAAGATCAGATCCGTACCGCGCAGAGGGACCTGGCGGCCCGCGGCTTCTACGTCGAGACGACCGGCGTCGCCTGCTGGGCGGCGGTCGGCGACTGGACGGACCGCAGTGTGGTCGTACCCCTGTGCGGGGCTGGACTCAAGACGGGCCTGGCCCCCTGATCAGGGGGCCACCGAAGGCGAGGGAGCGGGCCGGGTCAGTCCGTCCAGTACGTGTCGTGCTTGATGAAAAACTCGGCCCGCTCCTCCTCCGACCACTGCGCGGCCTCCGCCACCTTCTCGAAGTACTCCTCGCGCGGCGCACCCGGTGTGAACAGCAACAGCATCGACGCCGGGGCCTCGGAGTCGTTCCGGAAGGCGTGCAGACCGCCCTGCGGTACGTAGACGAAGTCGCCCTGCGTCGCGTCGACCCACTGCTCGCCGTCGTAGATCCGCACCGTCCCGTCGAGGATGAAGAACGACTCCGAGATGGACCGGTGGAAGTGTGTGGCCGGGCCGCCGGCCCTGGGCGCCATGTCCATCCGGTAGAGCCCGAATTCGCCGTGCGTCGTCTCCGTGGTCGCCAGGTAGTGGGTACTCCCGCCGCTGCGGGTCAGCAGATTCGCCGCCGTGCTCGCCGGCCGGTACGTGGCGCTGATCTCGCCCTTGCCGTCCGTGTACGTCGGTTCCGGGTACGACATTCCGTTTCTCCTCCGCCGATCGAACTGTCAGCCGTTCACCCCGCGCGTCGCCCGCCCGCGGTGCCGGCGTCCTTACGTTCGCACAGTGAGCCTCTCGCGCGTCTCTCTCGTCACGGTCCTCCGCGCCCTGGTCGCGGGAGCGCTGATCGCGTCGCCGACGCCCCTGTCGTACGCGGCGGCTCCCCCGCCCGCCACCGTCCCCGCGCCGACGGCCTGCGGTCGGGACACCGAGGCCGCATGGGCGCCGGCCTCCACCCGTTTCGGCGAGGCCGCCGGCTACCACCCTCGCGTCGGCAACGGCTGTCCCGGCCACCGAGTGCCCGCCACCGGCGTACGGGAGTTGCGGGTCGTCCGGCCCTGAACACCGCTCGGCCGAAACCGATCGCGCACGCCCCCCGGGGCAGCGCATCATGGGCGGCATGACCGACACGCGAACGGCCCATGCCGCGTAAGCCACCCGCCGCCGTCCGCAGAGGGCTGCGGCACCGTCACCGCCCGTGGGAGAGCCGGGCCGTGGTACCCGGGCTCTCGGCGCGCGCCCTGACCGAACTCGACCGCGCCGAACGGGAGCGCTTCTGGCGGCGCAGAACCCGGCGCTGCCCGTCGCAGTCATGCACTACATGCTCGACTCGGCCGCGGCCGGACCCGCTTCCCCGCACGGACGGTGAGCCGGGCCGCGCCCCTCGCCCTCCCGTGCGCGGTACGGCGGGCAGAGTACCGCCGGGCCGGTTCTGTGGGCCGTCGGTGGCAATGCGGCCCACGTCCGCTTGTGCCTGCCCTCGGGTTCCCACGCCCCGCTGAACAATTGCCCTGGTCAAGACGGACGGACGGGTCTCAGCGGACCGAGGGGAACGACCGATGGACAGAACGGTACAAACAGATCGCAGAGCTCTGCTCGCCGGCGGACTTGCGGTCGCCACGGTCGCGCTCGTGGGGTGCTCATCGACGAGCGCCGCCCCGTCGGCGACCAGCGCTTCGCCGGAAGGGCGGCCGACCACGCCCGCCGCAGCATTCGCGAGACTGATGGACGGCAACAAGCGCTGGGTGAGCGGAGACCTTCGGCATCCCGACCGGGATCCGGACCGGCGCGAGCTCGTGGCCCAGGCGCAGGAACCTTTCGGGGCGATCCTCTCGTGCATCGACTCCCGGGTGCCGCCCGAACTCCTCTTCGATACGGGGCTGGGCGACCTTTACGTGATGCGCACCGGCGGGGAGGCGGTCGACCCGGTGGTCACGGGTTCCGTGGAGTACGGGCCCATGACGAGTGGCACTCCGCTCATCGTGGTCCTTGGCCATCAGCGTTGCGGCGCCGTCGAGGCGGCGTACAAGTCCATCCTCGACGGCAAACCGCTGCCGGGAAACCTGGAGGCGATCGCCAAGGCTCTGCGGCCGGCGTACGAGCAGGCGGTCCGGGAGGGCGGTGCCGACCCGGTCGAGACCATGGCCCGCGCCCAGGTCGAACTGACCGCGGGCGACCTGCGCTCCAACCAGGACCTGGCCCCACTCGTGGCAAAAGGCGCCCTTGCCGTGGTCGGCGCCTACTACTCGCTCGACACCGGCACGGTGGAAGTCCTGGCGGGCGCGCCTTGAAGGGCCGGGTTCAACAGAGCCCCCGAAGTGTTACGACCGTGCGTCGGGGTCAGACCTGCTCCTGGAGCCTCTCGTTCAGGCGGCGGGACAGTTCGACCCGGCGTGTCTTCAGCGTGGCGGTGCGCGGCAGTTCGGCCAGCGGGATCTGGACGGGGTCGGCCAGCTGGGGGTACGCGGCGACGGCCGCGCGCCAGCGGGCCGGGTCGAGCGGCTGGTCCCGGTGGGTGCAGACGACCGGGATCGCTTTGTCACCCGGGCCCGGCACCACGACGACCTCGGCCAGTTCCTCCAGCTTGTCCAGCACGATGTCCTCGATCTCGAGGTTGCCACCCCGGGGATCGTGTCGAACTCCCGGTCGAGCATGTGCAGGCAGCCGAACGCGGTGCGGTAGCCGACGTCCCCGGTCCGCCACCATCCGTCGTGCACGTTGGCGTCGTAGCGCTCTCGTTCGCCCGTCTGAGCTCCCGGACCTCGCGCTCCAGTTCCGCTATGCGCTGCATGCTCACCGTGTTCTCGCCTGACCACTACTCAGGAACGATCTCCGCCCCGCGTCTGCCGCCGGCCACAAAGGCGACGGTCATCGTGCCGGGTACGGTTCCCCTGTCCAACGTCTCTGAACTCATTGGGTCTTCCCCGAAGGTGTGTGTCCGGACATGACCCGGACGGCGAATGCGATCGCCTCTGCTGAAGGATCCGCTGCTGAAGAGCGAGCCGGACAACCCGGATCTGCCACGGGCCCGGTGCCGACCCTCCCGGCCGGTGCCGGGCCCGTGGCAGACAGCCGTCACCGGCCGCCGAGCGCGGGTTCGCGATCGGGCTCGTCCGCCAGCTGCAGGGCGTCGTCCCGGCTGTGGAACAGCTTGCCGGGCCACCACATCCACCGGCCCACGTCCAGGGTCAGCGCGGTGACCAGCACCGAGCGGACCACGATGGTGTCCAGCAGCACGCCGAACGCCACCGTGAAGCCGAGCTCGGCCGCGAAGACCAGCGGCAGCGAGGCCATCGCCGCGAAGGTGCCGGCCAGCACCACGCCCGCCGAGGTGATCACGCCGCCGGTGGAGGACAGGCCGGTCAGCGCGGCGCGCCGGGTGCCGTACAGCAGCGCGTCCTCGCGTACCCGGGTGACCAGGAAGATGTTGTAGTCGATGCCCAGGGCGACCAGGAACACGAACGACAGCAGCGGGAAGGTCGCGTCGGCCCCGGCGAATCCAAACACATGCTCGAACACCAGGCTGCTCACGCCGAGGGCCGCCCCGAACGACAGCACCACCGTCGCCATCAGCAGCAGCGGCGCGACCACCGCCCGCAGCAGCGCCGCCAGGATGAGCAGCACCACGAGCAGCACGATCGGGATGATCACCTTGGAGTCGCGGGCCGCCGCGTTCTCGGTGTCCAGCATGATCGCCGTGCTGCCGCCGACCTGCGCGTCGGCGCCCTCGACCGCGTGGACCGCCTTCCTGGCCTGCTCGACGGTACGCATCGCCGCCTTGCTGCTGGGCTCGTCCTTCAGCTCCCCGAGCAGGACGACCTCGCCGCCCTTGGCCACCGGGGCGGCCGCGACGCGGGCGATCCCCGGCACACCGGCCAGCGCGGCCTTGACCTGCTCCGCCGCGTCGCCCTTGGCCACGACGTAGACGGGGTCGCCCGATCCGGCCGGGAAGTGCTCGGCCCGGATCTCCTCGCCGACCGCCATCTGCGGCTTGGTGGTGAACTGGTCCTTGTTGGCGAGGCCGTCGGCCTTGAGCCCGAACGCCCCGAGCGCCATGGCCGCGAGGACCAGCACGGTGCCGATCCACACCACCCGCGGGCGACCGGAGACGGCCGTGCCGACCCGGCTCCAGACGCTCTCCTTGACCGTCGACTCCGAGCCGTACACCGGCTTCACCGGCCAGAAGATCCACCTACCGCAGGCGACCAGCAGGGCCGGCATCAGGCTGACCATGGCGAGCAGCCCGACCAGGATGCCGATGGCGCAGGCCGGACCGAGGCCCTTGGTGGAGTTCAGGACGGCCAGCATCAGCAGCATCAGGCTGACCGCGACGGTTGCGGCGCTGGCCATGATCGCGGGGCCCGAGCGGTACAGGGCCTCCGCCATCGCCTCGTGCCGGTCCTCGTGCCGCAGCAGCTCCTCCCGGTAGCGGGAGATGAGCAGCAGCGCGTAGTCGGTGGCGGCGCCGAAGATCAGCACGGTCAGGATGAAGCTGGTCTGCTTGTTGATGACGAGTCCGGCGTCCTTGGCCAGCAGGTAGATCAGCGCCTCCGCCGTGACCAGGGCCACGCCGACGGTGATCAGCGGCAGCAGGGGCAGCAGCGGGCTGCGGTAGGTGAGCAGCAGGATCGCGAGCACCACCAGTGCGGTGATCGTCGTCAGGGCGCCTCCGCCGCCGAACGCCTTGATCGAGTCGGCTCCGTAGCCGGCCGGCCCGGCCACGTGGAAGCCGAGGCCGTCCGCGTTCTTCTTGCCGACCTCGGTCATCGCGTCGACGACCTTGCCGAGCCCTTCCCAGCCGGACTTGTCCTTGCGTACCTGGACGACGGTCTGGATGGCCTTGCCGTCCTCGGCCTTCACCGGGCCCTGCATCTGGCCAATGACGTTGTCGATGCCCTTGAACGCCGCGGCGTCGGCCTGCGCCTTGGCCATGTCGGCGTCGGTGACACCGCCGGACCGGTCGTAGACCACGATCGCGGGCACGCTGTCGGCGGGCATGAACTTCTCGGCGCGCTCGACGACCGCGGTCGACTCCGCGTTGCCAGGCAGCCAGGACGAGTTGTCGTTCTTCTCGGCGTCACCGAGCTTCCCGGCCAGCATCAGCGCCGGGACCAGCAGGACGGCCCAGAGCGCGATGACGACCCACTTGCCCACTCTTCCGCTGGGCAAGGCGGCCAGTTTCCGCATCATGTCGATTCCTCTGTACGTGGTGTTGGAAGGGGGCGAGGGCGGGGTCGCGACGGCGGTCACCGTACCCCTGCAGCGCGGCCGCCGGGTCCAGGACTCGCGAGCGGACGTGGCCGAGGGCGAGCAGTACAGGGATGTCGGTCAGCAGCGGGAAGTGGTACGTGAAGGGGCGGGGGCCGACCATGTCGGGCGGGCCGCCGAAGCCGCCGTCCGCCTTCTGCTGTGCGGGCAGCCAGGAAAGGGCGCGGCCGACGGGCTGCGAGTCGTCGCCGTAGCACAGCGCGATCAGGCCGTAGGCGGTGCTGATGTCGTCGCTGGGGTCGCCGGGCTGCATGCCCCAGCCGCCGTCGGCGTTCTGCGTCTGGCGCACCGTGCGCTCGATCCGCCCGGCCATGGCGGCGGTGCGGCGCGGAGCCGAGCACGCCCGCCGTCAGCCGGCCGACGAGCTCGGCGTCGCCGGCGGTCTCCCGGCCGACGGCCCGCCCGACGGAAAGCGAGGCGAGGACGCGGTCGAGCCGGTCCGGGGACTCCTGGTGGCCGCGGAGGAACGTCAGCAGGCGGTCCCTGGCCGGGGAGTGCGTGCCGGTGCGGGTCATCAGCGAGAGTGCGAGCGCAGACTCCAGCACCCGGCTCTCGCACTCCTCGCGTATCGCGCCGTCGGCATCGACTCTGCCGCTTACGTACGAGACCAGCTGGGACGTGGCCTGGCGCACCTCGTCCGGGGAGACCTCGTCGGGCCACGGTAGCAGCGTCGAGCGCGCGAGGTCCGCGTTTTTCATACTGTGCTCCTGTCTGAACCGGAGTGGGTGGCCTGGGAGTTCGGCGAAAAGGGCCCGGCTCCACCGGGTCGGGGGATCCCCTGCGGAGCCGGACGCGGGTCAGCGGATGCCCTGCGCGAACCGGAAGAACCGGTGCGGGTCGTACTCCTCCTTGACCGTTCCTAACCAGTGTGCGTGAGTGAGTCTTGGACCCACTGTTGCGTCCTGGGTGCATCCCGAACGGTGTTGGATGCACTGGGTTCCCGCTTTCGCTTCCCGCTCGGCGCCGGCCCTCCAGGGGGCCGGTCCGTTGTGGGTGGGCGGGTTCCCTCACGCCCCCGGGCGTCCGGTCCGGCCTGGACGGTCCGATGCCCCACACGATCTCTCCGGTCGTGTGGGGGCGGTGCCGTCCTTCCCCAAGCTCTCAACTCCGTTCGAGCAGGGGATACCCCATCCCGGATCGGGTGTCCGAGGGCGCGTCGTCCGATCGCGATGCCCGCGGCATCGTGACGGGACATCTTTCGGTGCGGGGTGGCCAGCGGTTTCTGCCAGTGCTGGCCACCCCACTGGGAGGTGTAGGCGGGGTCGACCGCGACAATGCTCAGGCCGTGTTCGGCGGCCATCGACACCAGCCGGGCCTTGAGTTTCCCGGTGGGCATGCCGGAGATGAGCTGCCGGAACCGCTTCCGGCGGCCGTGCTTCTCCCGAGTCTTCTCGGCGGTGAAGTCGAGATCTTCGATCCCGATCGCCGCGACCCCGACACGCCTGGCCCAGTTGATCAACCGGGTCAGGGCGTGGCGGATCTGTGCGTCGCGGTGGCCGGCGGTGCCGGACAGGTCGTAGGGGAAACGGCGCGGGTCACCGATGGGGTTGCCGTGCCGGTCGAGCCGGTAGGCGGCGAAGTGGTCGGCGTTGGTGTCGACGCCGACCATGCCCCGGGCACGGGCGGTCTCCAACGGGATGGTCCGGACGACGGGGCGCTGCCAGGAGGCGGTGAGATACCAGCGGCCACGCTCCACGTCGAGGTGGATGCGGTAGGCCACAGCCCGGTTCGCTTCGATGCGGTCGGCCCACTCCGCACCCCGGTGCGCGAACGCGATACGGCCGGTGAGGGTGTACCGGCCGTGCCTGGCGTTGGCCAGGTGCGCGAGCGGGGCAGGCAGTTTGATGCTGACCTCGCCGTCCGGGGTGACGCGGATCGTCTCGTTCCCGAACCGCTTCCCCGACTCACCATCAGCGGCAAGAAACCAGCGCCCCGCCTCCCACCGTTCCCGCCACTGCTCCTCGGTGAGCTGGGCCTGGGCGAGATGGTGGCGGGTGTTGAGGAGACGCTTACCGCCCCGTACCACCCGCACCCGCCCGGCCTGCCACTCGGCAACAGCAGCGGCGTGCCGGTCTTCCAGCATCGCAAGGCGACGGGACTTGCGGAACCACTCGCTCTTCGACCGGTAGCCACCCGCCGCGCGCTTGGTGCCCTTCTCCCCGATCGGGAGGGACAGGCGGTGCCGCAGCATGTTGATCCCGGCTGCCAGCTTCTGGATATGCGCCGCCTGGCAACGGCGCGCGAGCGCCCACTGATCGTGCGTGGCCTTGGTGATCGCACCGGCGATCCGCGACGACGACAGTGCCGTCAGCTCCCGCTTGCGTGCCGCCCACGTATCGGCGCTGTGATCGTGTCCGTCCCCACAGCGGGCCTTGAGATCACGGGAAGCAAGCGCACCCGTCGGCGACCTGCTCCTGGCCAGCGAGGTGTGCTTCTCCGGCGGCGTCTACTGCTTCGCCCTGGCCCGCTTCGGCACGCACGCGGACGCCGAGATCCTCACCGCCTACCTCGACCACTACCTCCCCCGCACCGACCTCCGCTACGACCAGCCCGCCGCCCTCGGCGCCCTCCTCCGCCTCGACGCCCAGCTCGGCACACACCACGCCGACCGCTTCACGGAGCCCGACGGCCTCTGGGACCAGTGGGTCCAGGCCCTTGCACACCTCCAGGACTCCCCCTACTTCACCCCCGCCGAACAGCGCCGCTGGACAGACCTCCAGTGCGACTTCGCCAACAGCTGGACCCAGCCGTAGCCGCAGCCGCCCGACTGCGGCTACGTGAAGTCCGAGTACGCCATGTACCGCCCGCAGGTGCGGCACATGAAGAGGTAACCGGTGGGCTGGCCGTCCTTGTCCAAGGCACCGAGATGGCTCTCCACTGCGTCGGCGGACCACCCCCACACGCCTGCCTCACTGCGCAGTGCCTCCAGGGCATCGGGGAACGAGGCCAGCTCGGCGGCCCCAACGACCCCCAGGAACGCCGCCCCATCACCGCAGTGGAAGAACCACCGCGGGTCCTGCCAGGACGAGAAACCCGGCGTACGCGCGTCGACGGACATCACGACCTCAAGCGGGACGTCGTCCCCGACCGGGTCACCGATGAAGTGCGCGTCGTACTTCGCAGCCGCGCTGCCGTCCGCGATGCACCATGGACACAGCAGGTGGGAAAGCTCCTCGACCGCGTACACCGGACCCGTGTAGACGTACCCCCGCACCCGCCCGCAGCAGACGCACGTCGTACTGGACGCAACGACCGCCCCGGTCGCCAAGGGGTCGGGGTGGTACGGAAAGCCGGGCAACTCCTCGAACATGCCGGTCACGCTACCCGCGCGCAGGGAGGTCGTGCCGGACTGAAACCGCCCTCGATCCGAAGGGTCACGACCGCAACAGCCGAGCCTGCGGGTCGTAGCAAACGAGCCCCATCGATGCCGCCAGATCGGCAGCGTAGGCCGAAGCCTCCTCGGCCATGCTGTAGCGCATCGGGAAGTAGATGAACGGACCGGACACCTCGCCGATCAACGGCCCCGTGGACCGTGGAGAGGTGTCCTCCTCGTCCTCCGTGAGGTCCACCCATCTCGCCAGCAGCCGGGCGACGTACTCGGCGATACGTGGCGACGGCGGAAACTCTTCGGCCGTGTCGATGTAGCGGTCGTACAGCTGGGTGCAGACCTTGCCCGCGATCACATCGTCGCTAGGTCGGTCGCCTTCCCACACCGCCAGGTCATAGCTCATGGCCGCACACTGCCACGGCCCACTGACAGCACCCCTCGGGCTTCGCTCCACCACTCGGCGGAACCCTCTGTCCGACGACGCTGTTACGTTCCGCCCATGACCGCATCAGACGCTCTGCTCCGCCAGATCGAGCAGAACCCATCTCTGGCCGCCTCGCTCGTCTGTCCCGGCGACTTCGACATCGACCGTCGGGACCCCATAGACAACCTGGTCCTTCCCACGGGAGCACCGCTGCACCCGATAGCCGGCTGCGGCGCTGGCGGCACCTACTACCTTTGCGGGGAAGCCGGCGCCGAGGAAAGGCCCGTCCTGTACGCCGACTCCGAGGGCCGCGCCAGTCTGATCGGCGCCGACCTCGTCGAGGCCGTCACGCTCATCGTCGTGCTGCCCTTCTGGCGCGACGTGGCGAACGGCTTCACGATCAGCGAGCTGCGATCCGAACTCCGCGCCGACCACCCCAACTTCGACGCCGAGCGCGACCGTCTCCTGCACGCCCTCGGGCTCACCCCTGCCTCCGAGGAGGAAGCTGCCGCCCGGCTGTTGGCCGTCGCAGCACGCACAGCCCCGAACTACGTACCCCATGTTCCGGACGACGAACACCTGCCATACGAGCTCCTCTTCGTGGACGGCCTCGGATAGCGACGCGTGCCCTTCGGCAGGGATGGCAGCAGCGTCACTTCGCCCCGACGCAGTCCGACAGGTCGGCTCCGGTCGCACCTTCCGCGCCCTAAGCTGCTCGCATGGGAGTAGAGGTAGGGGTGGGGGACCTGGTCAGGAGCTACGCAGGGCTCCGCGACAGCGCCGCCGGACAAGATGACTCCGCAGCCCGCCTGCTGCAGTTCTACAGCGTGGAATGCGGCCTGAAAGCAGCGATCCTCGGCAAGAACGGAGCGAATGCTCACAGTACGGCGGACTTGCCCCCTGAGCTGCGTACACATGATCTGAGGGCCCTCGCCAAGGCGCTCAAGCTCAGTGCCGAGACAATAGGCCAGTTGGCTGGCTGCCGTCGTCGACACGACGAACGGAGCAGAGTGGAACAGCATCAGCTCCACGAGGCTTGGCGCTATGGCGCCACGCTGCATGGGGATGACGAGAAAGCTGCGGATGCCGCGTTGAGCAGTCTCAGCGAATGGTGTCGAAGGGAGCACAAGCGGTGACCGTCAAGGAGAGCCTTCCGGCTCCGAGCCACCTCTACACGTGGGTGGATGTCGACGAGCACTTCGCCAAGCTCGCAGCACGGGGCGAGTGGGAGCCCTGGCTGCTCGAGGTCGATGCCTATTGGGACAGTGTCGAGTTCACCGTAGCCGAGGGTACGGACCCCGAAGCCGTGTGGGCCTGGCTTGGCAAGCGGCTCGGCCCCCTGACTGTTGACGCCGGGCGCCAAGCGATTCTCCTGGAATCTCTTGAGGATGACCGCAATGAGGACGCCCTTGAGGTCCACCTGCGCTCAGCGACAGAACTCACCGAAGTGACCAGGCAGCCCCGCTGGAGCGAGCGGCGTATCGTCCGGCAACTAGCGGAGGGCCTACCCGCACCCGATGCCGAGTCATTCCCAAACGGTGTACGAATCTGCGCCTTTCACTCCTTCAAGGGTGGAGTCGGTCGCACGCTGCACTGCGTCGCACTGGCCCGTGAGCTGGCTGAGCGGGGCGCCGAAGCCGTAGGGGGAGGTCGGCGCGTGCTCTTGGTCGATGCTGACCTTGAAGCGCCGGGCATCAGCTGGATGGTCGCCGCTCAGGGAAGCCGACTAGATTTCGCACTGGACGACTTCCTCGCGCTGCTGCACGGTTCTACAGGCAGCGACCGCGGCCGGGCCATCGCGATGGCCCGAAAGTTCTTGCTCAACCAAGAACAGGACGGCGTCATCGTCCTACCCACCACCCGGGACACCGCGCGGGTCGGGCCTCCCCGAATCCAGCCGGTGGACCTGCTCACGCACAACAGGCCGCCGTACATCCTGACCGAGGCACTGGCGGAGCTGGCCCACTCCGTAGGGGCAGACACTGTTCTGATCGACCTGAGGGCCGGCACCAGCGAGCTCAGCGCGCCAATCCTTCTCGACCCTCGAGTGCACCGGGTATTTGTAACCACCATCAGCGATCAGTCAGTCCAGGGCACAACGAATCTGCTGCACCACTTGGCCCATCGTGCCCCATCTCGTCGATCGACCGATCCAGCTTGTGCTGTGCTGCTCACTCAGTTTCAAGAAAAGGAGCACAGCACAGAGTTGTCAGAAGCGGCGGCAACGCTGATGGAGGCGGTCGCCCGAACCATCACTTCACCACCCGACGCTTCTGGTGAGGGTAGTGATGCAACCACGGTCGACCGTGATGTGGCATCCGAGCCCCTCAGCAGTCCATTTCTTTCTCCCTTGCTTGCACTTCCCCGAGGTTGGACCGACGTCTGCGAGAGAATCGAGCGAACCACGCTGCGATCCGTGGTATCCGGACTCGCGGACGCCCTTAGCCCCCTCGAGCTGACTGAATCGGAATCAGCACTGCCGGGGCTTCGCGACGATCCTCAGGGCACCCGCGAGGCTCTGGCGAAGCTGGCCCGGAGTCTTACGTATGCCGAGACAGCACAGGTCCAGGAAGACTTCCTGCCCACAGAAGCTCTCGTGAACCTGGTTTCGACCCATAGAACCGAGGCGCCAGTCGAAATCATTGTTGGCGCCAAGGGGTCCGGAAAGACCTTCACGTATCTCCGCATGTGCCGCCGAGGAACCTGGGACGCCTTCGCCAGGGCAGCCGGAGTGGGAGGCGTTGAACTGCGAGCCCCACTAGTGCCCGTTCTGGCTTCACAGAATCTCGCCGATGAGCTGCGAGCTGAAGTCGAAGAAGTCCAGAAGGCTTCTGCCAACGAGCTGACCGAAGGCGAACCAGCTAGCTTCTTGTCACTCCGCGATCTCGTCACCGATGCACTCGACACGGACATGAATGAGGTGGGGTGGCGCCGGGTGTGGTTGACGTGCTTGGCGCGAGCAGCCGGCCTGAGCGCCACGCCCGAGACTGCCGAGTCGGCACTCACCGACCTCGCACGAAACCAGCGAGCGATCTTCGTGATCGACGGGCTGGAGGACCTATTCCAGGACTTCAGCAGCAATATCCAACAGCAGCGCGCACTGAGGGCATTGCTCACCGGCTGCCCCGAATGGCTTCGGTCACTTCGCGGGCGCCCCTTGGGCCTGGTGGTGTTCGTACGGCGCGACCTCGTCTTGAATTCCGTGCAGCAAAACGCCCAGCAGTTTCTTGAACGGCATCGCGCCTACGAGCTCCGCTGGAACCGTACGGAAGCGCTTCGCTTGGTGGCCTGGGTCGGCGAACGGGCCAGGGTCCTTACACGAGACGAATCCGTAAGTATCCGTTCAGCTGGAACCAAAACACTCTCTCGACTTCTCGTCCAGATGTGGGGCCAGAAGCTTGGGTCGGATCGTTCTCGAGAAGCTCGATCCGAGGAGTGGTTCCTCGCTGCCCTTTCCGATTTCAATCTCCAGATTCAGGCACGAGACATCGTCTATTTCCTAGCCGAGGCCGCCAGCGACTCAGCAGGTGACGAAAAAGCTGGACGCTGGTCGGATCGCCTGCTGACTCCTTCTGCAATGCGCAGGGCACTGCCACAGTCAAGCCGTGAAAAGATCTCCGCGATGGAGCTGGAAAACGTACCAGTCAGGACCGTCTTCAGGCATCTACAGGCATTGCCAGAGGAGACCCGCAAGGTGCCCTTCACGCTCGAGTCCGTGGAGCTGGATTCCGTGCAGGCCCGCCTACTCGAGGCAAATGGTGTCCTCTTCAGAGAGAACGACCAATACTGGATCCCTGAGATCTATCGATATGGGCTCGGGTTTGGGGTCAGCAATGTTGGCCGCCCGAGGGTGGTCTCAATCACCAAGCTCATTCGTGATAGGGGCGACGTAATCTGAACCCAGTCCGCCTGCAGGCGGGACACCGCCCATGCGTCCATCCAGTCCCTCTGACACCCAGCCTGGCCAACGGCATCCGGTGGAGCAACGTGATGCTCATGCGGTTGGCCAGCCGTCCAAGGAGACGTCCACGCCGCTGGTCAGGTACTGGTGGAGCGCGCTGGCAGTGGTCTCCACGAAGGCCTCGGGGATGGCATTGGCGTCGATCCAGCGGACCTGAGAGTGCTTGCGGGGTTCGCGGTTTTCGGGTTCGCCGGTCCATTCGTGGGCGGCGAAGACGACCGTGAGGAAGCCGTTGGGGGCCTCGACGCCCCAGGCGCCGTGGATGATGTGGGCGACCTTGAGGGACTCGGGCTTCACCGTGAGCCCGGTCTCCTCGTAGAGCTCGCGGACCGCAGTCTCGGTGATGGGCTCGCCCGGCTCGCTCTTGCCGACGGGGAGGTCCCACAGGCCCTGGGCGAACTTGGCGTTCTCGCTGCGCTGGAGGAGAACGACGCGGTTGGTGGCCTTGTCGTGGACGATGACGGCCGCGACCAGCAGCGTCATCGATTCGAGCGCCGGCTTGAGGGCTTGGGAGCGGTCATCGGTCTGCTGAGCCACGGGGTTCCCTTCGTCGGGCGGGTTGTTGGGCATGTTAGGCGAGGGCTTCCCGGGCACGGCGTGCGAGATCGGCGGCTCCGGGTACACGGCGGCGCTGGTAGACAGCGAGCGTGGAGCGGATCGAGGTGATCGCCTTCCGGGTGCGGTCGGAGGTCATGCCTTCCATGAGCAGCAGGGCCTGGGTCCAGGCGGCGACGGCCTCGTCAGCGCGGGCTTGGGCGGCGAGACTGTCGCCCAGGTCGGCGTAGGTGAGGGCATGGACGCGCTTGTACTTCTCGGGGTCCCAGCGGGTGAGAGCATCGCGGTGCTGTTGCTCTGTGCCGATGTGGTCGGCGAGGTCGGTCAGGGTGCGCGCGGTATGGCTGGCCACGGTGCCGGCGGCGGGGCCGCTGACGCGCGAGTAGCTGGGCTGGGGACCGTCATCCCGTAGGAGGGCGTCTTCGGCGGCGAGGAGGGCTCGCGCGGCCGACGGGCTCTCGGCTGTGGCTGCGTAGGCGCGGGCGTGGGTGATGTGGAGGAGGGCTTCGGTCTGGCCGTCGACGTGGCCGAGGCCGCGCCGCAGGGCGCCTTCGACAAGGTCGACGCAGTGGTGGGGCTGCTTGAGGCTCAGGGCCTGGTGGGCGAGGGCGCGCATCATCCAGGCCGCGTGGCCGTGGGGGTCGGCTTCGCAGGCGAGCTGGTAGCCGACCTGGTAGTAGCGCTGGGCAGCGCCTTCGTGGCCCAAGTCATGGTGTTTCCATCCGGCGAGGTAGGCGAGTTCGGCGACGGCGCCGAAGGCGGCCTGGCGTAACGACTCCGAGGGGAAGCGTCCGCGGAGCATCGGGGCAGCCGTGTCGGCGAGGTAGGCAGTGACAGTGGTGAGGCCGTGGCCGCCGCCCAGGCGCTCGTCGGCCGCGCTGAAGGCCGCGGTGATCTGCCGTACCACGTCGATGTCCTCGACGCCGACGAGGCAGCGGCCGGTGCGGGCGCGGAGCATCCGGGACGTGGCTTCGTGGTCATGGAGGAGCGGCATGGCTACGCCGGCCGTGGTGAAGGCGGCGATGGCGAGGAAGCGACGGCGCTCGACGTCCGCGCGGCCGAGGTCGGTGACGGTGACGACCGGGTCGCCGTACGAGGTGGCCTCGCTGTCCCCCGCCTGAAGGCCGATCTCGGTGGGAGTGACGATGCGGCCGAGTCGACGAGCGAGGGCTTCGGCGAGGTACTGGCCGGCCTGGCCCGACGGGGCGCGGGTGCCATTGGCCCAGTGGGAGATCGCGGACTTGTTGGTCTGGAGCAGCTCGCCGTTCTCGGCGGCGATGCGACGTACGTCCTTGGCGAGCGACTCGTACGTGCACCCAGCGGCGTTGATCGTGTCGCGCAGGCGGGAGTTTGGGTTGGTCGGCGCTGGCACGATCTCCTCCGCTCCGGAGCTGTAAACCGCGTATACCGCTTGGCCTCGGTCACACCGTACCCACTCTGCGTAGCGGGCGGTTCACTTATCGACAGCCGCCCCACTCTCGGGCCGGGCGGCCCCCAAGTTCCGTACGCCCTACCGGGCTCGGGCATCCCTATGCCCGAGCCCGGACGATCAGAGACGGAGAACCGTGACCACCATCGACACCACGACCATCACGGTCGAGCTGCCCGACGCCTTCGACCCGCGCTGGAGCCGCCTGCCCGGCATCCAGGTCGACGGCCGGCGCATCACCATCGACCCGGCCGAGTACTTCTTCCGCTTCGAATCCAACACCTGGCTCGTCGCCGACTGGGAGCTGGTCAAGGCCCAGCTCCTCGACGTCCACGAGACGACGGAGAGCGCGGTCGAGCAGCTCGCGCTCGACTTCATCAAGAACCACGGTGAGTCCACCTCCGACGCGGCCCGCGTGCTCACCACCGCGTACGGGGTCTACTCGTACCTCTTCCGCGAGGAGCACCTGGCTGGCCTCGGCCTGCCACAGATCACCGCCGACCACCTGCGCATGCTGCGCGAGGCGGCCACGCTCATGGCGCTCAACAAGGTCGAACTGGACGGGCACATCTCCAACGTCGGCCCGTGCTGGTTCTTCCCCGCCGCCACCTCCGTCGTCTTCGACCTGGACGACGAGACGGGCGGAATGCTGGACGAGGTCTACCACGGCGGCTGGTTCAACGAGCACCGCCGGATCGAAGCCATCAAGGCCCACGCCGCCCTCGGCGGCCGGCTCGTGCACGGCTGCCAGTCCGTGCCGGACCAGTCCGGCGGGGTCGTCGCACCCTACGGTGCCTCGATGGCGAACTTCCGTGACGACCTGGCCGCGTTCAAGGCGGGCTGGATCGAGCAGGTCTACGCCCACCGCGTGACCGCGGCCGAGTAGCCCCAACCCCCGTACGGCTCCGGGGCGGGCTGACCCGCTCGTCCGCCCCGGAGCCCACCAGCCCCCTGGAGACCCCCATGGACCAGAGCCTGACCGCCGCCCTGCTGAACGACCTGTGCGCCCTCGTCGGCAAGCCCATCCCCGAACGTGCCGAGATCCGCGTCTGGGGCATGTCCGGCGTCGAACGCGTCACCTTCCCCGACGGCACCACGGCCGTCTTCAAGTACGCCAAGGAGCCCTTCGACCGCGAGGCCCAGGCTCTGCGGGTGGCCCACCAGCGCGGGCTGCCGGTCCCCGAGCTCCACGCCACCGCCATGCAGGACAAGTGGCTCGGGATGCTCATGGACGACCTCGGCACCCCCGTACGCGGCGCCGACGACCTCGACGGAGTCGCCGCCGCCGTCATGCTCCACGCCGCCCGCCCGGCGGGCGGCCTGCCCCTCCTCGACAGCGCCGGCCTCGCGGCCCTGCCCGGCCGCGCCCTCGATCACCTCCAGAGGCTGCGGAAGTCCGACCGGTGGACCGACTGCGACGACATCGAGACCGCTCTGGGGAAGATCTCCGCGTCGGCTGAGGCCCGCGTGCAGGGGGCGACGCTCGACCCGTTCGGCTGGGTGCACTCCGAGTTCCACCCCACGAGCATCCACATCGGGGAGGACGGCTGGCACCTCCTCGACTTCGCCCGCGCCTTCACCGGACCGGGCCTGATCGACCTCGCCTCGTACCACGGCACCACCGAGGCTCCAAGCCCCGTCCGGCTGAGGGTGTTCCTGGAGCAGTACGTCACGGCAGGAGGCCACGAAGACGCTCTCGCCGCCCGGGGCGGCCTGGCCGCCGAGGCATGGGCCCTGGGCTGGCACCGCATGTGGGCCGTCGAGTGGTTCATGGAACAGGCCATCCGCTGGATCAACGACCCGGCCAAGGACCCCGCGTACATCCCCGTCGTCCGCCGCCACCTCAACGACGTGGTCCAACTCCTGGAGGTCTAGGTGCTCGCCCAGGTCTCCCCCTGGTACGCCCATGCAGCCCAGCGCATAGCCGCTTCCCCCGCCCATGCGCTCACCGCGCCGGCCCGGATGGAGTGGAGCACCCACGCGGGCCTCGGTCCCGAAGCTGAGATTCTGGGACGGGACCTGCGCAGCAAGCGCATCCTGGAGCTGGGCTGCGGCCCCGGCCACAACGTGGCCCACCTCGCCAAGCACCACCAGGCCCGTGTAACTGGTGTCGACCTGGTCGGCCTCCAGATACGCCGCGCCCGCTCGCACTACGGACACGTCGACGGCGCCACCTTCGCCGCAGGCCACGCACTCCACCACCTCCAGGCCACTGGCCAGACCTTCGACGCGGTCTACTCCGTTTTCGGCGCCGTCGGCCTCGTCGCCCCCGAGCACCTGCTCGCCGCCATTTCCCGGCGCCTCAAGCCGGGTGGCGTCCTGGCCTTCTCGGTCCCGCACCCGGCACGGGCCGGAAGACATCCATCCACGGACGACCGTCCGCGCGAGGACTACGTCACCATGCCCGACCACACCCGGCTGCCCATCGCCCGGTGGGAGTTCGATGCCCGTCGCTGGGGCGCGCACCTCGCGCGTACCGGCCTGCGCATCACCTCGGCGTTGGAGCTGCGCCACCCTCGCCGCGACCCCTGGCCGACCACCCTCCTGATCACCGCCCGCAAACGCTGAGCCCGGAGGCACCGATGACCCTGCCCTACCTGCTCTTGGACATCGACGGCGTCCTCATCCCGTTCCCGGCGGCAGATGGCAGCACCCCACCCACCCACGTCCGCCACACCGTCCTGCCCACCGGCCGGCACCCCGACGACCTCGTCCCCATCTGGCTCGACCCCAGCCATGGCCCGGCGCTCACCGACCTCCTGACCAGCGGCCTCGTCACCCCGGTGTGGTGCACGAGCTGGCGCAAGGACGCCACCACGATCATCGGGCCGCTCCTGGGGCTGCCGGACTTCCCCTACCTCGACCTCCCCCGCCCGCAGATCACCACCAGCCATCCCGACGGCTACCTGTGGAAGCGCGACCACGTCGACCCCTGGCTCGGCAGAGCACCTGTTATCTGGATCGACGACGACTTCACCGCCCTCGACCACGCCTGGGCCGCCGAACGCACCGCCCGCGGCTACGCCACCCTCCTCGTCCAGCCGGACCCTTACACCGGTCTCCAGCCGGGCCACCTCGCCGAGGTGCGGGACTGGGCGGGCCTCCCGGACGCAGCGCGTGGAACAACGGAAGCCGCATAGCAAGGGCCTCGCGTCCGGTCTACGAAGCGGATTGATCCGGCCGGGCGTTCCGATGCTCGATCAGCCGCGTCACGGCATCGTCCAGCCTCTTCGCCGTGCGATGGACTGCTTCCAGGACTGAGTGGGCACCAGCACCATCAGCCCCGGAGTTCAGTGCCTTGGCAACCTGGTTCAGGTTGTTGCCGATGTACCCGAGCTGGCGTCGCGCGGCGAATAGTTCAACAACGATCTCTCGTTCACCGGCAACCTCAGCGGTTGTGCGGGTCAGGTCACTCGACGCGAAGAGCGCGCAGTGGGCGAGGAAGCCTGCAGTCGTCATACCGGAGACCCGGGCACCCGCGCTGATCTCGGCGAGCTCCTCCTCGCTCACACGCACCGTGCAGACGATCTTGCGCTGGGAAGGCTTCCGATGACGCCTTCGGACCCGGGAGAGCGGCTGGACCGGCTGCCGGCCCTCTTCGAGCTGCGGGCCGCCCTCGGCCTCAGCTTCCCCCTCCGGCGCCCCCTGGTGCCGGAGGGCCCCTTTGGATGCTCAGCCGACGGTGGAGTGTCCAAAGGGATAACTTGCTCCGCTCGCGGTCGGCATTGCGGCTGTGTCCTGTCCTCCATCTGCATCGGTCGAGGATGCGAGGTCGTCGCTCCCCTCGTTGGAAGCAGCGTCGTTCGTGTTGTCTATCAGGGTGAGTCTCCTTCACACGGCATCGCGGCAGCGGACGGCGACTCGACCACGGGCAACCGTGCGCCCGGGATCCAAGCCATCCGCTGTTCTGTCCCCAGGTGGGGCATTACCGGGGGCAAGGGTGGGTGACCGGGTGGTCGGAAGGGGTTCCGACCACTCGATCGGGACCGTCGACTTGGCGGTCAGCTGAGGTTCGCCTCGGTCTCGAACTCGGGTCGCAGGACGTTCATCGCCTCGGTCAGCCGTTCACCGCCGAGCTTGAGGTCCTCGTCCTTTACGGCCTGCCGGACCACTGCCCGGCTGAGGCGTCCTTGCTGAACCGCAGCTGCACGCCCGATCTCGACGATCCGGTCAAGGGGAGCGTCCGCCGGCCGACCTCCCTGCGCCTGGGGCTTCGGTTCCTCATCCACCACTGCGGAGGACCCAGCCGCGGCCTCCGCTACAGAACCGGTCTCGCGGGTGATGAGGATGCGGAGGTGGACCGCCCCCGCGAGAGCGAGCGGGGCAAGGGTGGAGAGGACGCCGACTGTGAGGTCGCTCAGCTGCAGAGTGCCTGAGGCCGTCTGCTGGTTGAGGCGTACCGCGTGGAGGGCGTTGGCCCAGGTGCTGGCGGCGGTGGCGGTGCCGAAGAGGATCCATACGTACAGGCGGGCGCGGAAGGGGGCACCCCTCAGGATGATCAGAGCGCGGACGCCGTAGGCGATGAACCCGTCGATGAGCAGCGGGAAGAGGTACGTCAGGAATCCGCGGACGTGGATGGCCACGGCCATCTGCTGCAGAGCGTCATACGAGAGCGCGCATCCGGCGGCACCGAGGGCGAGGATCGCCGCGTGGTCCCAGGCTGTGGCGCGGCTGGGCAGGGGTATCTGGGCGGGTGGCTGGAGGGTGGCCATGTGGTGCGAGTACTCCAAGGGTGGTGGGGTGTTGGGGTGGCCCGTCTTTGCCGTCTTGCCGTTGCAAGCGCAGGTCAGGCGGGGTACGGCAGTGATGAGGCACGCCGTCTTACTTCCGTCCCGGCGGGCGGTCTGTGACCTGCGGCGAGACGGCAAAGACGCCTGGGACGCGGCAAGACGGATGCGGGCGGCGTATCAGTCGTGCGGCGCGGCCAGCGTTGATCGACTTCCGTCTTGGCCCCAGTTGCCGTCTTGGCTGCATGCGTCTGACCTGCGGTGTGACGGCAGGGACGGCACGGACGGCAACCGGGGTGGGCGGGGTCTCAGCCCTCGATCGAGGCGGGGCCGGCGTCGAGGGGGTGGACACCGGGGCAGTACCGGCGCCAGGCGTCGAGGAACTTGTTGCGTGTGTAGCCCTTGCGCTGGGTCTTGTCCGCGAGGCGGACGTTGCCCGGCCTGATGCCGTACTCGCGGAGCAGGGAACCGAGTTCGCGAGCGATCAGGCCGCTGCGCCCCCAGTCCGCCCACGGGCCTTCGGCATCTGCGCGCAGGGCGCTGATGATCTCGTCGGTGGTCAGGCTCTCGGGCTCGCGCTGCGCGAAGAAGACGCGGCGGATGTCGGCGAGGATGCGTGCGCCACCAGGGTTGGCCTCCTCGGCCTGGAGCTCGTCGGCGACCATCTGCGCACAGGCGGCGCGAGCCAGGCGGGGCCACGGGCCGCCCGCGAGGTCGGCGGTGATGACAAGCGGTTCCCAGGTGTCGGCAGCGCGGTCCTCGACCGGCATCGACGGTTCAAGGTCTGCGGCCTCGTCCAGTAGCGGCCTTGTCCATGCGGCGATGCGGTCGCGGAGATTGTGGAGGGACGGGGTGTCGCGGCGGGAGCGGAAGGGGTGCACGCTCTCGCCCTCGGCCCGGCGCCTCATGCGGATGACCACCGAGCGGTCCATGATCGTGTCTGGCAGGTCGCCGATCCCGGCCAGGGCCGCCATGGCGAAGGTGGCGAACCTGTGGGGGGTGTGGTCGTTGCCGACTACCCGGGTGACATAGCGATTGCGCTGGTGGCCCGCGTTGAGCAGACCGCGCATCTCCTCGTTCTTCTCGGCCATCTTCGGCGTGCCGAAGATGGTGTCGGCCTCGTCCACAAGGAGCGTGGGCGGCTCCTCGGTGATGGACCGGAAGATCGCCGCCGGGGTGGTGTCGATAGTGAGCATCGGCTCGTGGACCGTCTCGGTCGGCACATCCAGCAGCCGCGACTTGCCGCACCGCTTCGCGGGCCCGACCACGGCCAGCCGTGGGGCGTGCTGCCAGGCGGGCTGGAGGTGAGTCGCTGCAACCCACAGGGTGACCGCGTCGAGGGCTAGCTCGGAGGGCAGGATCACGAACCTGGCGATCTGTCCTCGTAGTTCTGACAGCAGCTCGGCGCCCTCAGTAGCCGGCGCGTCCGGAATCTCCACAGGCTCAGCAGGTGGTACCTCTTCAGCCTCCGCGGGGACCTGGTCCCGGACGATGCCAGGCTGGCCAGGTACCGCCACCGGAGGCCATCCGGCCTGATGTGCGGCAGGGGCGTTCGGGGTCGCGGGGTGCAGCAATACGAACTCCTTCTGGTGGGGCATGGGGTCGGGCGGGGTGTTCACGCCGTGGGCTGTCGCCGTGCCAGGGTCGGCGGCCATCAAGCTCCCAGAGTCCAGTTACTGCGCAGCCCGTCCCGGCTGAGCAGTTCCTGGTCGAAGCGAGCGAGCTCGGCTTCGCTGTAGAGGACTCGGCGGCCGACCTTCACGCCCCGAGGGCCGTAGCCCGTGTGACGCCAGTACCGGACTGTGCTCTCGGCGGTGCGGTAGCGCTCCGCCACTTCGGCGGTGGTGAGGTAGGGGCCCAAGTTTTTCCCATTCGACTAGATGGCTTTCCATTTCACCTAGACAGTGCCACGCGGAGCGCGATTAGTCAAACCGGAGAGTCCATGTTTCAATTGGGATAGCGACTGGGCATGAGACGGAGGGTGACATGAAGGACGGGCCAGGCGACGGCAGCGCGCCGCTGCTCTACAGCGAGGGCAACGCGGCAGCACGCATCGGGCTGGAGCGGGAGGTTAGGGGCTGGAGTACGACTGAACTGGCCGCCCGCATGACCAAGGCCGGCGTGCCGATGAACCAGACCGCCGTCTGGCGCATCGAGAACGGCAACCCGCGCCGCAAGATCACCCTCGACGAGGCGCTCGGCTTCGCCCGCGTCTTCGAGCTGCCCCTCGAAGAGCTCATGTCACCGGCCCTGGACGGCCTCGACCTCGACGGCCGGCGCATCGTCCAGGAGGCAGTTGAGGCGTTCTACGAGTCCCGCGACGCGCAGGACCGACTCCACCACGCGGTCGTCGCCATCTCCGAGTACATCGAGGCGCACCCCGAGGGCTCGAAGGGCATCCACCTGCAGGTCCTCCGCCTCATGGGCGAGGAGCGCGAGGCCCGCGCCCTCGCCGAGTACATCGAAAGCGGCGGCTACTACCACTAACCACCGAGGAAAGAAGATCCACTTGGCGAACATCCAGAAGCGACCCAACGGCAAATGGCGCGCCCGCTACCGCGACCTCGACGGCAAGGAGCACGCACGCCACTTCGACCGCAAGATCGACGCCCAGCGCTGGCTCGACGAGGTCACGACCAGCGTGGTCACCGGGCAGTACGTCGACCCGAGGTCGGCGAAGAAGCCCTTCAAGGAGTACGCGGAGGAGTGGCGGGCCAGCCAGCCACACCGGCCGTCGACGGCCAAGGCCGTGGCCCAGCACCTGCGTTGCTACGCCTACCCCGTCTGGGAGAAGCGGGCACTTGGCGCCATCAAGCCCGGTGACGTGCAGAGCTGGATCACCAGCCTGACGACCACCCACAAGCTCGCCGCGAGCACCTCCCGCACCGTCTTCAATACGGTCAACGCGGTCTTCCGGGCAGCGGTCCGCGACCGCATGATTCCGCACAACCCCTGCACCGACGCGAAGCTGCCCTCAGTGCCCCGGAAGAAGGTGGTACCGCTCGCGGTCGAGCAGGTGCGGACGCTGGCCGAAGAGATACCTCAGCGCTACAAGGGCCTGGTCCTGCTGGGCGCTTCTACAGGGCTCCGCCCCGGCGAGCTCTTCGGCCTCCAGCTCCGGCACGTGAACCTGCTGCACGCGACCGTCTCGGTCGAGCAGCAGATCCAGCAGACCGCCAAGCACGGCGTGTACGTCGGACCGCCGAAGACCGCGCGCTCACACCGCACGGTTCCGCTCCCCCGCGTGGCGGTGGAAGCCATGAAGGCCCACCTGCGGGACTTCCCCGCCGATGGGCCCGAGAGCTGGATCTTCACTGCGCCGCAGGGCGGCCCCGTGGTCTACACGCACTTCATGGACGGGGCGTGGCGGCCCGCCTGTGCCAAGGCCGGCATCGCGAAGGGCACCGGACCCCACTCCCTCCGGCACCACTACGCCAGCCTGCTGATCAAGCACGGCGAGTCGGTGAAGACCGTCTCCGAGCGCCTCGGCCACACCAACGCGGCCATGACGCTGAACATCTACACCCACCTGTGGCCCGACTCTGAGGAGCGGACCCGGGCGGCCGTCGACAAGGCGTACGCGGACCGCCCTGCGGCCGACGAGGCGCCTGCCACCGAAGCGGCGTAGCCGCTCCCCCCGCGCGCTGACCGAAGTCAGCACGCTACGGACTCTGTGCGGACCGCAAAGGCCGCCCAACCCGCTCCGCCGCAGGTCAGACGGCCTTTCGCCGAGCGTCTCAGACGTTGAAGCGGAACTCCACCACGTCGCCGTCCTGCATCACGTACTCCTTGCCCTCCATGCGGGCCTTGCCCTTCGCGCGGGCCTCGGCGACCGAGCCCGTCTCGACCAGGTCCTCGAAGGAGATGATCTCCGCCTTGATGAAGCCCTTCTGGAAGTCGGTGTGGATGACACCGGCCGCCTCGGGGGCCGTGGCACCCTTCTTGATCGTCCAGGCGCGGGCTTCCTTCGGACCTGCCGTGAGGTAGGTCTGGAGGCCCAGGGTGTCGAAGCCGACGCGGCCGAGGGTGGCCAGGCCGGGCTCTTCCTGGCCCATGGACTGGAGGAGTTCGAGGGCCTCGTCGTCGTCGAGTTCGATGAGCTCGGACTCGATCTTGGCGTTGAGGAAGATCGCCTCGGCGGGGGCGACCAGGGCGCGCTGTTCGTTCTTGAAGTCCTCGTCGACCAGCTCGTCCTCGTCGACGTTGAAGACGTAGAGGAAGGGCTTGGTGGTGAGGAGGTGCAGCTCGTGGAGGAGCTTGCCCTTCTCGGTGCCTGCCGTGATGCCCGCGTGGAAGAGGGTCTGGCCGGACTCCAGGATCTTCTGGGCCTCCTCGACCGCGGCGAGGACCGCGACCTTCTCCTTCTGGAGGCGGGACTCCTTGGTGAGGCGCGGGACGGCCTTCTCGACGGACTGGAGGTCGGCGAGGATCAGCTCGGTGTGGATTGTCTCGATGTCGTCCTTGGGCGAGACCTTGCCGTCGACGTGGACGACGTTCTCGTCCTTGAAGGCACGGATGACCTGGCAGATCGCGTCGGACTCGCGGATGTTCGCGAGGAACTTGTTGCCGAGGCCCTCGCCCTCGCTCGCGCCGCGCACGATGCCGGCGATGTCCACGAAGTCGACGGTGGCCGGGAGCAGCTTCTGGGAGTTGAAGATCTCCGCGAGCTTGTTCAGACGCGCGTCGGGGACGCCGACCACGCCGACGTTCGGCTCGATCGTGGCGAACGGGTAGTTGGCCGCCAGCACGTCGTTCTTGGTCAGGGCGTTGAACAGGGTCGACTTGCCGACATTCGGCAGACCGACGATTCCGATCGTGAGCGACACGTTGGCGACTTCCTGCAGTAAGGATGGATGGGCCGATTCTCCAGTTTACGGGCGGGGGCAAGCGGGTAGTCACTGGTCTGACCCGGGGGCGATCCGGTTCCCGTTCGGCCATGTGGCATCGAACTCATCGCCAAGGTCACCCAAAGGGCGTGTCCAACGCGTCTGTCCTCCCGCTTCGCGACCTACGTTGTCCCGGTGGAGCAGCCCAGAACACGTCCCCCTCGGCACCGGCAGTCGTCGCAGCAGCCCCCGCTGTCCCCGCAGGGCAGCCTCGACGAGGCCGACACCGCCTATCGGGCTGTGGGCTCGGTCGGCCCGCGGGCACGCCCGGTGCCGCCCGCCGTGCTCGCGCTGCGCCGGCTGCCCAGTCCTCGGCTCACCGGCATCGGTGCCGGATTGTTCGCCGCCGCCGTCATGTTCTCGCTGGCGTGCCTCGACTGGCTGCTGTTCGACGGTTCGTCGGTGGTGTACGGGGTGCTGTTCCTGCCGGTCAGCGCGCTGACCGCACTGTGGGTGCGGCCGACGGATCTGGTGACCGCACCGATCAGCGTGCCGATCGCGTTCGCCGTCGGTGTGATTCCGGTCTCCGGCGGCACGGGCGGCTTCGGCGGGCAGACGATGGCGGTCGTCACCGCACTCGCCGTCCATGCCGGCTGGCTGTACGGTGGCACGCTCGTCGCGGGGCTCATCGCCACCGTGCGCAAGGTCCGGCTGATGCGGCAGCGCCGGCGGCGGATGCTGCTGGCCGCGCGGGCGGCGCGGTCCACCCGGCGTCCGAAAGGTTAGCTCCCCCGGTCAGCTGTCTGCCGCGGCCATGGCCGCGCCGACAATGCCCGCGTTGTTCTGCAGCTCCGCGGGGATCATCTCGGCCCGCACGTGGTCGATCAGCGGCAGGAACTTGTCCGCCCTGCGGCTGACTCCGCCGCCGATGATGAAGAGCTCGGGCGAGAACAGCATCTCCACATGGGTCAGGTACCTCTGCACCCGGTGCGCCCAGTGGTGCCAGCTCAGCTCCTCGTCCTCCTTGGCTTTTGTGGAGGCGTGCTTCTCGGCGTCGTGTCCGTTCAGCTCCAGATGGCCGAGCTCGGTGTTGGGCACGAGCTGCCCGTCGATGAAGACAGCGCTGCCGATCCCCGTACCGAACGTCAGCATGATCACGGTCCCCTTGCGGCCGCGCCCGGCGCCGAACGCCATCTCGGCGATTCCCGCCGCGTCGGCGTCGTTGAGGACGGTCACCGGAAGGCCCAGCTTGTTGCTGAGGAGGGTGCGGGCGTCGGTGTCGATCCAGCCCTGGTCGACATTGGCCGCTGTGCGGGTGACACCGCTGGTGACTACGCCCGGGAAGGTGATGCCGACCGGTCCCGACCAGCCGAAGTGGCCGACCACCTCGGCCACGCGGTCGGCCACGTCCTTGGGCGTGGCCGGCTGCGGTGTCAGTACTTTGTGGCGCTCCTGCGCCAGGTCTCCGCGGTCCAGGTCCACGGGAGCACCCTTGATCCCGGATCCGCCGATGTCCACGCCGAAGATCTGCATGCGACCCACGGTACGGGCCCGCGCCGCACCGCGCCCCAATTGCCGGTCGGGCTTACTTCGCGGAGAGTGCTTCAGCCTCTGCGCGCAGGTCCCGGCGGAGCTCCTTGGGCAGCGAGAAGGTGATCGACTCGTCGGCCGTCTTCACCGTCTCCACGTCTGCGTAGCCACGCGCGGCCAGCCACTCCAGTACGCCGTCGACCAGCACGTCGGGGACGGAGGCGCCGGAGGTGAGGCCGACCGTGGTGACGCCCTCCAGCCAGGCCTCGTCGATCTCGTGCGCGAAGTCCACCAGATGGGCGGCGGGGGCGCCCGCGTCGAGGGCGACCTCGACCATGCGGATCGAGTTCGAGGAGTTCTTGGAGCCGACGACGATGACCAGCTCGGCGTCCTCGGCCAGCTTCTTCACCGCGATCTGGCGGTTCTGCGTGGCGTAGCAGATGTCGTCGCTCGGCGGCGAGAGGAGCTGGGGGAACTTCTCCTTCAGCGCGTCCACCGTCTCCATCGTCTCGTCGACCGAGAGCGTGGTCTGGGAGAGCCAGACGACCTTCGACTCGTCGCGCACGGAGACATTGGCGACGTCCTCGGGGCCGTCGACCAGAGTGATGTGGTCGGGCGCCTCGCCGCTCGTGCCGATGACTTCCTCGTGGCCCTCGTGGCCGATCAGGAGGATGTCGTAGTCCTCCTTGGCGAACCGGACCGCTTCCTTGTGGACCTTGGTGACCAGCGGGCACGTCGCGTCGATCGTGGCGAGCTTGCGCTCGGCGGCCTCGGCGTGGACGGTCGGTGCGACGCCGTGCGCGGAGAACATCACGATGGAGCCCTCGGGGACCTCCGCGGTGACGTCGACGAAGATCGCGCCCTTCTTCTCCAGCGTCTGCACAACGTACTTGTTGTGCACGATCTCGTGGCGGACGTAGATCGGGGCCCCGTACTGCTCCAGGGCCTTCTCGACGGCGATCACGGCACGGTCCACGCCCGCGCAGTAGCCACGGGGCGCGGCGAGCAGGACGCGGCGCGTGGCGCCCGCACTCGGGTCGGTGACGGGTGACGGGCTGGGCGTAGCAGTCATGCGTCCCATCGTAAGGCCGTGCCGAACAGGCGCGGGATCAGCCGGGTCGGGAGACTTGCCCATACGCGACGTACGCCCCGTACGCCCCGTACGCGACCGTGTCCGCGCGATCTACGGAGGGCTCATGGCCGGCAGCAGTACGGACAGGGCGGGATTGCACCGGACGCTCGGGTTCCGGGATCTGGTGGTGTACGGGCTGCTGTTCATCGCGCCCATGGCGCCCGTCGGGATCTTCGGCACGCTCGACGCGAAATCGGACGGTGCGGTCGCGCTCGTGTACGTCGTGGCGACCGTCGTCATGGCGTTCACCGCCTTCAGCTACGCCCAGATGGTGCGGGTCGTGCCGCTGGCTGGCTCGGTCTTCGCGTATGCGCGCAAGGGGCTCGGGGAAGGGCCCGGGTTCATCGCCGGGTGGATGGCGATGCTGGACTATCTGCTGATCCCGGCGGTCGCCTATCTCTTCTCCGGGATCGCGATGAACTCGCTGGTGCCGTCGGTGTCGCGGTGGGTCTGGACGGCGCTCGCGGTGGTCGTCACCACGCTGCTCAACCTGTGGGGGGTGCGGGCTGCCGCCCGGGTCGGCTTCGCGGTGCTGGCAATGGAGATCGCGGTGCTGGCGGTGTTCCTGGTGTCGGCGGTGGTCGTTCTCGTGCGGGACGGGGCGCAACGCGGCTGGTGGACGCCGCTCACCGGGGACTCCGGCTTCTCGACGACGGCGGTGCTGGGCGCGGTATCGGTGGCCGTGCTCTCGTACCTGGGCTTCGACGCCATCGCCTCGTTCGCGGAGGAGGCCACCGGCGGCTCGGAGAAGGTGGCACGGGCCGTGCTGTTCTGTCTGGTGCTCGCGGGGGTGCTGTTCGTGGCGCAGGGCTATCTGGCGGCCCTGCTGGAACCGATGACGTCGGCGGAGCTGGCCGCCGCTCCGGCCAGGCAGGGGTCCGCCTTCTACGACACGGTGGACTTCGCCGTCGGCACCTGGCTGCACGACCTGGTGGCGGTCAGCAAGGCGATCGGGGCGGCGTTCGCGGCGCTGGCCGGGCAGGCGGCGGCGGGGCGGCTGCTGTTCGCGATGGCCAGGGAGCGGCGGCTGCCCTCGCTGCTGGCCCGGGTCGACCCGCGGTCCGGGGTGCCGCGGGCCGCGGTCCTGATCGCCGCGGGCGTGACGCTGGTGGCGGCCGTGTGGGCGGCCCGGCGCGACGACGGCCTCGGCCATCTGGTCTCGGTGGTCGACATCGGGGCGCTGACGGCGTTCGTACTGCTGCACGCGTCGGTGATCGGCTGGTTCGCCGTACGCCGGATGGACGGGCCGCCCAGCTGGTGGCGGCACGTGCTGGTGCCGGTGGTGGGTGCGGGGGTGCTGGTCGTGGTGATCGCGGCGGCGACGGCGAGCGCGCAGGTGGTGGGGGTCTTCTGGCTGGCGGTGGGGATGGTGGTACTGGCGTTGCAGTGCGGGCGGCGCCCGGCTGTATAACGGCCTCTCCCCACTCCAGTGAGCGGCGTCATGCGGCTTCGATGGCAAGGCGGAGGACGGAGTCGACGCGGAGCGCCGGTGACCGACGACAACGCCGCAAGCGGAGTCACAGGGCGTCGGGAGTCCAGTCCCTGTCGTGGGGGAGGCCGTAAGAGGTCTCTCGCGTGTCGTGGGGCTGCCTCGTTGTCCGTGGCGGCGGATACGCTCGCTCGCATGGCTCTCAATACGTCCGCGGAAGCTCCGCTGCCCGTCGGCGAGGTGTCACGGCTGATCGGGGGATGGATCGACCGGCTCGGCGCCGTCTGGGTCGAGGGGCAGATCACGCAGTTGTCGAGACGGCCGGGTGCCGGGGTGGTGTTCCTGACGCTGCGCGACCCGTCGCACGACATCTCCGTGAGCGTGACCTGCTTCCGTCAGGTCTTCGACCGGATCGCGGATGTGGTGACGGAGGGTGCGCGGGTCGTCGTCCTCGCCAAGCCCGAGTGGTACGCGCCCCGCGGCCAGCTGTCCCTGCGGGCCACCGAGATACGGCCGGTCGGCATCGGCGAACTGCTGGTCCGGCTGGAGCAGCTGAAGAAGTCCCTGGCCGCGGAGGGGCTCTTCGCCCCGGACCGGAAGAAGCCGCTGCCGTTCCTGCCGCAGCTGATCGGTCTGGTCTGCGGTCGGGCGTCGGCGGCCGAGCGCGACGTGCTGGAGAACGCGCGGCGGCGCTGGCCCGCGGTCCGTTTCGAGGTGCGCAACACCGCGGTGCAGGGCGTGCACGCGGTGAACCAGGTGGTCCAGGCGGTGAAGGAGCTGGACGACCTGCCCGATGTCGATGTGATCATCGTGGCGCGCGGCGGCGGCAGTGTGGAGGACCTGCTGCCGTTCTCGGACGAGCAGCTCATCCGTACGGTCGCCGGGTGCCGCAAGCCGGTGGTGTCCGCGATCGGGCACGAGCCGGACTCTCCGCTGCTCGACCTGGTCGCGGATCTGCGGGCGTCCACGCCGACGGACGCGGCGAAGAAGGTCGTGCCGGACGTGGGCGAGGAGCTGGACCGGGTGCAGCAGCTGCGGGACCGGGCCCTGCGGACCGTACGAGGGCTGCTCGACCGGGAGGAGCGGGGACTGGCCCATGCGCTGGGCCGGCCCTCCATGCAGCAGCCGCAGCGGATGGTGGACGAGCGTGCGGCGGAGGTCGACGCGCTGACCGGGCGGAGCCGCCGGGTGCTGGGCCATCTGCTGGACCGGGCGGACTCGGAGCTCGCCCACACCCGGGCGCGGGTGGTCGCACTGTCGCCCGCGGCGACGCTGGAGCGCGGGTACGCGGTGCTGCAGCGGCCGGACGGTCATGTGGTCCGCTCCCCCGCGGACGCCGGGGCGCCGGGCGACGAGCTGCGGGCGCGGGTGGCGGAGGGCGAGTTCACCGTGCGGGTGGCCGAATGACGTACGCGCCGCCCCGCCGTTTCGGCTCGGACCTGGTTGTCGTACCTCACACATAGGGTGGATCACATGACGGACGACGCGACGACGGCACCTGCCGCCACGGACACGCTCGGGTACGAGCAGGCGCGGGACGAGCTGATCGAGGTCGTGCGGCGCCTGGAGGCGGGCGGCACGACGCTGGAGGAGTCGCTCGCGCTGTGGGAGCGCGGCGAGGAGCTGGCCAAGGTGTGCCGGCACTGGCTGCAGGGCGCCCGGGCCCGGCTGGACGAGGCGCTCGCCCAGCCCGGGAAGGAGCAGCCGGACGGGCCGGGCGACGCGGGCTGAGCCCGGTCCCGGAATAGATCCGGCGCGCCCGATGGTTGTGCACCTCGTCAGAAGTCGGGGCGGCCGGGCGCACTTCGCACACGTCTGTGGAGTGGATCACTCAGGTCAGGTTTTAGTTGAAAGTTAACCTACCTATCGCTTACGGTCGCTGTATCGCTTGATCCGTATTCGTTCGGAAGGTATTCCGCAAGATGTCCCTCGCTCTTGACCCCGCCGCCCAGGACCTCCTCTTCCGCGAGGCCCGCACCGCCAACACCTTCACCGACGAGCCGGTCTCCGACGAGCAGGTCCAGGCGATATACGACCTGGTCAAGTACGGCCCGACCGCCTTCAACCAGTCGCCGCTGCGCGTCATCCTGGTCCGCTCCGACGACGCCCGCGCGCGCCTCGTGAAGCACATGGCCGAGGGCAACCAGCCGAAGACCTCCACCGCTCCGCTGGTCGCGATCCTGGCCGCCGACAACGAGTTCCACGAGGAGCTCCCGGCCCTGATGCCGCACTTCCCGCAGGCCAAGGACGCGTTCTTCTCCGAGCGCCCGGTCCGCGAGTCGTCCGCCGTGCTGAACGCCGCCCTGCAGGCCGCGTACTTCATCATCGGCGTCCGCGCCGCCGGCCTGGCCGCCGGCCCGATGACCGGCCTCGACGCCGCGGGCATCGAGAAGGAGTTCCTGGACGGCGACCACAGCCTGCTGATGGTCGTCAACATCGGCAAGCCGGGCGATGACGCCTGGTTCCCGCGTCTGCCGCGCCTCGCCTACGACGAGGTCATCACGACCGTCTGAGGCATTCCAGCCGTACGCAGAAGGGCCGCGGAGCACGTGCTCCGCGGCCCTTCTGCGTACGCCTGTGTGCGGGACCGTCCGGCTCGCGGCTCAGGACGTCCTGAGCGCGGCAGCCATCTCCGCCAGCCGCTCCGTCGACGCCGAGCCGGTGACGACCGTGGTCGCGCCCTTGTCGTGGCGCACGAGGGCGTCGTACTTCGGGCCCTCCCAGTGCTGCCACGTCTCACCGGCGACCTGCTGCGTGCGCCCGGTGTTCCGCGCGTCCTGGCTGACCTCGGACACGTACTTCTTCGCCGGGGACGTCGACTGCTCCACCGCGACGTACTTACCGTCCGGGTCGAGGAAGCCCAGGTGCCAGCCGTTGCCCGCCTCGCGCTGGTAACTGACCGAGGTCGGCTTCCAGTCCTTGGACAGACCGGCCGGAGCAGCCACCGGGTACGGGGCCGCGCGCCTGGCCATCACGAGCTCCACGCGGTAGTCGACCGCCTTGATCGGGTTGGCCTTGTCGTCGTGCGGTACGAAAATGTAAACGACCCCCGCGACGGCGGAGATCACCGCCATCGACAGGATCATGTCCCGCGCTGTCTGCTTGCCTCGCTTGCTAGCCACGGGTCCATGGTCGCATCACGCCCGACGGGGCCGACCGAGGGGCAGGAGGACGGGGCACCATCCACATCCGGCCGCTCATAAGTGACCCGGTCTGCTCATTTTATCGACCTGGCGATAGAGTCAGAGCACCCTCTTCCGGTCGTCGTCGTACAGAAAGGTGCGCTCCGATGTCCGAGCATCATCTGCCGTCCCAGCTAGAGGTCTCCCCGGAGGCCCCCGACCGCAACCTGGCCCTGGAGCTGGTCCGGGTCACCGAGGCCGCCGCCATGGCTGCCGGGCGCTGGGTCGGCCGCGGCGACAAGATCGGCGCCGACGGCGCCGCTGTGAAGGCCATGCGTACCCTCGTCTCGACCGTCTCGATGAACGGCGTCGTCGTCATCGGTGAGGGCGAGAAGGACGAAGCCCCCATGCTGTTCAACGGCGAGCGGGTCGGTGACGGCACCGGCCCCGAGGTCGACATCGCCGTGGACCCGATCGACGGTACGACCCTGAATGCCAAGGGCATGCCGAACGCCATCGCCGTACTGGCCGCCGCCGACCGCGGCACCATGTTCGACCCGTCCGCGGTCTTCTACATGGACAAGCTGGTCACCGGCCCCGAAGCCGCCGACTTCGTCGACATCAACGCCCCGGTGGCGGTGAACATCCGCCGGGTCGCGAAGGCAAAGAACTCCGCCCCCGAGGACGTCACCGTCGTCATCCTGGACCGCCCGCGCCACGAGGGCATCGTCAAGGAGATCCGGGAGACCGGCGCCCGCATCAAGTTCATCACCGACGGCGATGTCGCCGGCTCGATCATGGCCGCCCGCGAGGGCACCGGCGTCGATCTGCTGATGGGCATCGGCGGCACCCCCGAGGGCATCATCTCGGCGTGCGCCATAAAGTGCCTCGGCGGCGTCATCCAGGGCAAGCTCTGGCCGAAGGACGAGGCCGAGCGGCAGCGCGCGCTGGACGCCGGGCACGACCTGGACCGGGTGCTGTCCACGGACGACCTGGTCAGTGGCGACAACGTGTTCTTCGTCGCGACCGGCATCACGGACGGTGAGCTGATGCGCGGCGTGCGGTACCGCAGCGAGACGGCGACCACCGAGTCGATCGTGATGCGGTCCAAGTCCGGCACGATCCGGAAGATCGACTCGACCCACCGGCTGTCGAAGCTGCGTGCCTACAGCGCGATCGACTTCGACCGCGCGAAGTAGACCGCGCGAGGCACGCGTGAGCGGGCCTCGCCCGGCCGGGAGAACGTGAAGAGGCGCCCCCCTGTGCGGTGGGGGCGCCTCTCCGCGTCGACGGCGGGTTGGGGGTGCCTCGTCGCGTCCGGGGAGCCGACGCCCCCCGTCCCGATGGAGCCGCTCGTCGCGTCCCGCGAGGCCCCCTTCGGTCCGCTCGGGTCAGGTCCGCTCCGGTCAGCCGGCTGCGGCGATGTGGCCGGCCGAAGCAGCAGCCTTGAGCTCCATCTCGCGCCGCCTGCGGCGGGCAAGCACCACACGGCGTTCGGCGGCGGTGAGGCCGCCCCACACTCCGTACGGCTCGGGCTGCACCAAGGCGTGTTCCCGGCACTCGATCATCACCGGACAGCGCGCGCAGACCCGCTTCGCGGACTCCTCTCGTGACAGTCGGGTAGCAGTCGGCTCCTTCGACGGGGCGAAGAACAGCCCGGCTTCGTCCCGGCGGCACACCGCCTCCGAGTGCCAGGGGCCGGCCTCGTCCTCCCGAGCAGAGGTGCGCTGGGTGGGGACGGCGGCGACCTGCAGGGGCTGATGCGGCGATTGCAGCACGGTCTACTCCTGACGACGGCTTCGCGAGCGAGAGACGATGCAGCAGTCCCTACCCGCTGTGCGTGCGCCTATGCACTGAGTGGCACCGAGTTCCGGGCAGCGAAATTGTGGTCGATCGGAAAATTGGCCTGATTGGACACGGTGCGGACCGGCGCGGCTTGCCGTGGTTCAGACCGACCGGCAATTGGGGGGCGGCGTCACGGGGCCGGGGCACGCACCTCGCGGCGTTGTCGTCCATCACCATGGCTCCGCCATGGCTCAATCCTCCGCCTTGCGATGCACGCACCCCAGCCCCGCTCCTTCACCCACCCCCCATTGCCGGTCGGTCTCAGTGGCCGAGGTGTTTGCGCAGCTTGCTGTGGAGATCCGTAATCAGTTTCCCGCGCTTCGGCTTCGCCTCGACGTTACCGAAGACCGAATAGCCGTTGACGACGACCACAGGTGCTTCCGGGTCTGCGGATTCCAGTGTGACCACTTCGAAATTACCGAAGACGCCCGTCCCGCTGCCGCGCAGCGAGATGTTCTCCGGGACCTTGATCTCGACACTTCCGAAGATGGACGTCGCGTTGATGACGGTGAGTCTCTGACCGAAAAGCGCCTCGGTCAGATCGATCTCCACGCTGCCGAAGAGCGAGAAGGCGTTCGTACGGCCGCCGACCCGCCAACGGCCCTTGCGGGTGGAGCTGCTGAAGATCGCCACCAGGTTGTCGGCCGGGCCGGCGGGGGCCTCGGGGCCGTAAGCGTACGGAGCGGCGGACGACGGAAGGGCGGCGCCGCCAGGGGCCGGCAGATCCCGTACCAGCGGTTCGAGTTCACCGACGGTCTTGGCCCGGTAGACCGCGCCGACCCGCTCGGCATGCTCCTCGGCGGTCAGCCGGCCCTCGGCCATGGCATCGCGCAGGATGTCCGCGATCCGGTCGCGGTCCGCGTCGGAGGCACGGATACCCGCGGGCGCGGTTTGCGCCGGGGCGGCGGGCTGCTGGGGGTGCTTTTCGAGGTCCACCGACCAAGCGTACCCAAACGCGATAGATCGCGACTAGCGCCTCTCCGTCCGATCAGGCCGGATCAGCGAGCGGCCCGCCGCGGAGTGACGACAACGCCGCAGATGTACGCGCCGGACCCCGCGGGCCCGGCAGGATCCGAAAGGGTGGCCCCGGGACATGCGGCGGGCCGATCGGGGAGTCGCGCCCGCCGCGCCCCGGGCGGCCGCGCGCGTTCGACTGAGCCTTACCTCACAGCTTCGGCACCCTTGCGGCGTTCTACCCTGGTGGGTGCGCTGTCCAAGGGAGGCCAGCCGCTGTCGCCGAGTGAGGAATGGCCGTAATGCCAGAGTTTGCGTACTCCGATCTGCTCCCTCTGGGAGAGGACACCACGCCGTACCGGCTGGTGACCGCCGAGGGCGTCTCGACCTTCGAGGCCGACGGCCGTACGTTCCTCAAAGTCGAGCCGGAGGCGCTGCGCACCCTGGCCGCCGAGGCGATGCACGACATCTCGCACTACCTGCGCCCCGCTCACCTGGCACAGCTGCGGCGGATCGTCGACGACCCCGAGGCGTCGTCCAACGACAAGTTCGTGGCGCTCGACCTGCTGAAGAACGCCAACATCGCCGCCGCGGGCGTCCTCCCCATGTGCCAGGACACCGGCACCGCGATCGTCATGGGCAAGCGCGGGCAGAACGTGCTGACTTCGGGTGGTGACGAAGAGGCGCTCTCGCGCGGCATCTTCGACGCGTACACCGAGCTCAACCTGCGCTACTCGCAGATGGCTCCGCTCACCATGTGGGAGGAGAAGAACACCGGCTCGAACCTCCCGGCCCAGATCGAGCTGTACGCCACCGACGGCGGCGCCTACAAGTTCCTCTTCATGGCGAAGGGCGGCGGCTCGGCCAACAAGTCGTTCCTCTTCCAGGAGACGAAGGCTGTCCTGAACGAGGCCTCCATGATGAAGTTCCTGGAGGAGAAGATCCGTTCGCTGGGAACCGCGGCCTGCCCGCCGTACCACCTGGCGATCGTCGTCGGCGGCACGTCGGCCGAGTTCGCGCTGAAGACCGCGAAGTACGCCTCCGCGCACTACCTGGACGAGCTGCCCGCCGAGGGCTCCCCCACGGGTCACGGCTTCCGGGACAAGGAGCTGGAGGAGAAGGTCTTCGAGCTGACGCAGAAGATCGGGATCGGTGCGCAGTTCGGCGGCAAGTACTTCTGCCACGACGTGCGCGTGGTGCGGCTGCCCCGGCACGGTGCCTCGCTGCCCGTCGCGATCGCCGTGTCCTGCTCGGCGGACCGTCAGGCCACCGCGAAGATCACCGCCGAGGGTGTGTTCCTGGAGCAGCTGGAGAAGGACCCGGCGCGCTTCCTGCCGGACACCACCGACGAGCACCTCGACGAGGCGGGCGACGTCGTCGAGATCGACCTGAACCGGCCGATGGACGAGGTCCTCGCCGAGCTGACCAAGTACCCGGTCAAGACCCGGCTCTCGCTGACCGGCCCGCTGGTCGTGGCGCGCGACATCGCGCACGCCAAGATCAAGGAGCGGCTGGACGCGGGCGAGGAGATGCCGCAGTACCTGAAGGACCACCCGGTCTACTACGCGGGCCCGGCGAAGACGCCCGAGGGGTACGCCTCCGGCTCGTTCGGGCCGACGACGGCCGGCCGCATGGACAGCTATGTCGCGCAGTTCCAGGCGGCGGGCGGCTCCAAGGTGATGCTCGCCAAGGGCAACCGGTCCCAGCAGGTCACCGACGCGTGCGACGCGCACGGCGGCTTCTACCTCGGCTCGATCGGCGGCCCGGCGGCGCGCCTCGCCCAGGACTGCATCAAGAAGGTCGAGGTCGTCGAGTACGAGGAGCTCGGCATGGAGGCGGTCTGGCGGATCGAGGTCGAAAACTTCCCCGCGTTCGTCGTCGTCGACGACAAGGGCAACGACTTCTTCGCTCCGCAGCAGCTCTCCCAGCCGACGTTCACGCACATTCCCACCAGGAAGGCGTAGTCGTCCGGGACAGTCCCTGACCACCCCGGAGACAGGAGAACGGCTCGGCACCCATATGGGAAGCCGGGCCGTTCTGTGTACGAACTGCGGCACGACTTCTGCACGATCCGAGCAGAGCTCCCGGGACCGCGGCCTGAGAGCCTGTCGGGTGACCTTCGATCGGAAAGCGGAAGCGGTCTGGTGCGTGCGATTCCAAGGCGCCGGAAGGCCCTCGGATGGGGTCTCCCCTGCTCGAACGAAGCTGAGAGCTTGGGGAAGGAGCTACTAGGGCATTTCGGCAACGCGGGAAGCGTGCGCGCCAGGGCGTGGCCGCCCGATCAGAGGTCACCCGACAGGCTCTGAGCTTGAGATTTAACCTCCAGGATCGAACAGCGCTGACCAGCTCTTTCGGCCGCAGGAGTGAATCGCTGAGCGTGGTCGCAAAAGCGGCCATACCCGGATGAATGGGCCGCGCGTCGGAGTCGCGAGGCTCGCTGCAAGCGATGTTCGAACAGCGAGGTTAAATCTCAAGCTGAGGTGCTCCTGCTCGGGCCACGTTCGGCGCAGCGAAGGGTGGGGACGATGGCGAAGCGGCGCAAGCCCGAGCTGACGGATGTGCTTTCCGAGGCTCGGGCACGTGTGACCGCGCGGCCCTGATCGCCGTCAGGGCCTTCAGGCGTGGGACGGGGTGGCCATGCGCCGCACTCGCCTTCGAAGGCGTCGCCCTCGCAACCCATCGCATCATGAGCCACAGGTAGCCTCCCGCCATGGACACCTCACAGAGTCGAGAGAACGACATCCGCAGGCTCCAGGGGCCGCCCCGCACCTCGGCCCTCGACGAGCTCATTGCGGACCTTTGTTCCCCCGATCCTGTCGTGCGCGACGATCTGGCGTACCTCACGGCCAGGCGTTGGATCCCAGTGCTTGAGCCGTCGGAGCGGCGGTACGTGGGGGACCACATGGCTGCGCATTTCACATCCCCGGCCATTCAGGCCCGCACCTTTGCGCCTCTCGTCCTCGCCCTCATCGTCGAAGGAGGCGAGTGGAAGCCGGAGTGGTGGAAAGCCTTCGCCGACTGGTTCCCTGCCGAAACCGACCTGCGGGGGCATGACCCGGAGCTCGGCTGGTTGCATGCTCCCGCACACGGCGCCGACCTGCTGGCCGCCCTCTCCCGCCATCCTCAGCAAGACCCGTACCCGCTGGCCGAATTGGCGGTTTCCCGGCTACTGGCAGCCACGGACCACCTCTTCGACGCGCAAGAAGACGACCGCCTGGCCTTCGCCCTCGCTCAGATCCTCAGCCACCCCGGCCTCACCACCGCCCAGTCGGTGCAGTGGTTGGATCCCATCGCTGCGGCGTTCCGCACAGGAAAGCCAGGGCCAGTACCTGCTTGGGCTTCCAACACCATGCGCACGCTACGCATGCTCTACATCCTGGCCGACCGCGGCTTTCACAGTCCTGGCGCAGGAACACCTGGTACGCCCACCCATCGAGCCATGGTCCTCGACTCCATCGCCGAAACCCTGGCGATCGTGGCCCCATACGCCGGGTGACACACCAGTGCCTGCCGGGTCAGGCCCCGGCGCTTGCGAGCGGGGTGGCCGCACCTGGCGACCGCCCCGCCCCTCGTCGTGACGGCTCTGCGCGCAACCGCTACGCGAAGCGCTGCTTCGCCGTCCCGTCGCACGCCTGCAGCTTCAGCGGGTCCTTGGCCGCCGCCAGCGTCAGACACAGGCCGGTCGAGGCCGCCGGGCGCACGGTGCCCGACTGCCTGACGAACTGCTGGTTGGCCGCGCCCGAGCAGTTCCACAGGATGACCGTGGCGCCCGCCCTGTAGTCGGCGCCCGGCACATCGAGGCACCGGTCGTGGCTCAGCTCCGTGTGAATGCTCTTGCCGGCGGTGTCGTACCACCAGCCCTGGTTGCGGCCGCCGTGGCAGTCCCAGCCGCCGATCGGGGTGTTGTTACGGGTCACCGAGGCGGGGACGTCCACACAGGTGCCGGTGGCCTCGTTCTTGAGGGGCTTGAAGAGCGAGTCCCAGGCGGCCGGCTCCAGGACCGGCTGTCCGGTGCCGGCCGGGTCGGCGCAGCTCGCCTCGCGCAGGCCGGAGTTGTAGATCTGGGTCAGGCACGATGCGAAGGCCGCGTGCCCGCGCGCGTTGGGGTGGAAGGACTGCCGGACGGAGTTGGAGTCCGGCGGGAAGTGCGAGAGGTCGATGTAGAGACCGCGGGCCCAGGTGGACTCGCTGCAGACCTCGTGGCCGTGGAAGAGACGGGAGTTGTCGAGGTAGACGGCGCCGGTGTCGGCGGCGGCCTGCCGCATCCCGCGCTCGAAGGCGGGGACGGCGACGTTCCGGGCCCAGGCGGCGTCGGAGTCGTATCCGGCGCAGCCGCCGGGAAGCTTGCCGGGGAAGTTCGGGTTGTCGTAGAAGTCCGGGCCGATCGGGCTCGGATAGCCCATGACCACGAGCTTGTAGTCGCTGCTCGTGTAGCCGGCGTCGGACATGACGGTCTTCAGGTCGCGGACGGTCTTCTCGACCTTGGGGACGAGCCCGTCGACACGGGCCTGCCAGCCGCCCTCGTACTTCGGCCGGCAGGTGCCCTGGAGGAGGACCCAGCGTTCGACGCAGTCCGTCATGACCGGGCCGAACTGGAGGTCGTCGTTGGCGCCGGCCACGAGCACGATCATCTTGATGCGGGTGTTGCGCGCCTTGATGGCGAGGTTGTCGCTCTGCACGAGCTCGTCGGCGTACTGCTTCGAGCCGCCGATGACGATGTTGCCCGTGTACGCGCCGGAGCAGGAGACGTTGTACGTGACGTCGGCCAGGATCCCGGTGCGGTGGATCGCGGAGTCGGGTGAGCGGTGGCACCAGTTGTCGGGACCGTTCGTCCCCGCCTCGTACGTTCCGACGCCCTCGCCGGAAATCTCGCTGTCGCCGAGCGAGATCAGCCCGCTCTTGCGGTCGGCGAGCGGGCGCTCGGCCGGGCTCCCGTACAGCTGGGTGGCTTCGGCGGCGCGGATGGCCTCCAGCTCGGGCGAGAGGGAGGCCGATGCGGTAGTGGTGGTACCGGACCGGTCTGCCGCGCCTGCCGGTCCGGCGGCAGCGGCCATGCCGCCGGCTGCCGCCGCCATGGCCGCGGCAGCCGCGACCGTACAGCGAAGTCTGTGCCTGGTGCGCCTCATTGCGCCTCCCCTGGTTGTGGTTACCCCCGGTATTTACTGGTCGGTAGGCGACTTGGGAATACACAGAACAAGACAAGTGCTCAACTTTTTCAGGAGGTTGAACCCCATGGACGACGCACAGGTCCCGGCGGACAGCGGCACAGCCGGAGAGAACTACCGCATCGAGCACGACTCGATGGGCGAGGTGAAGGTCCCCGCGGATGCCCGGTGGCGGGCCCAGACGCAGCGCGCCGTGCAGAACTTCCCGATCTCCGGCCAGCGCCTGGAGCGGGCCCATATCGAGGCCCTGGCCCGGATCAAGGCAGCCGCGGCGAAGGTCAACGCCGAGCTGAAGGTGCTCGACCCGGACATCGCCGCCGCGATCCAGGACGCGGCCGCCGAGGTCGCCGAGGGCCGCTGGGACGCGCACTTCCCCATCGATGTCTTCCAGACCGGGTCCGGCACGTCCTCCAACATGAACGCCAATGAGGTCGTGGCCACCCTCGCCACCGAACGACTCGGCCGCGACGTCCACCCCAACGACCACGTCAACGCCTCGCAGTCGTCCAACGACGTCTTCCCGTCCTCCATCCACATCGCCGCGACCGCGGCCGCCACCGGCGAGCTGATCCCGGCGCTGGATCATCTGGCGGCCGCCCTGGAGCGCAAGTCCGTCGAGTTCGCGGCGGTCGTGAAGTCGGGACGTACCCATCTGATGGACGCCACGCCGGTGACGCTGGGTCAGGAGTTCGGCGGCTACGCGGCGCAGATCCGGTACGGCATCGAGCGGCTGTACGCGTCCCTGCCGCGCCTCGCCGAACTTCCGCTGGGCGGCACGGCCGTCGGCACCGGCATCAACACCCCGCCCGGCTTCTCCGCCGCCGTGATCGCCGAGGTCGCCCGTGTCACCGGACTGCCGTTCACCGAGGCCCGTGACCACTTCGAGGCGCAGGGCGCGCGGGACGGGCTCGTCGAGACGTCCGGCCAGCTCCGTACGATCGCCGTCTCGCTCACCAAGATCTGCAACGATCTGCGCTGGATGGCCTCCGGGCCGCGCACCGGATTGGCCGAGATCAGCCTTCCCGACCTCCAGCCGGGCTCGTCGATCATGCCGGGGAAGGTGAATCCGGTCATTCCTGAAGCCGTGCTGATGGTGGCGGCCCAGGTGATGGGGAACGACGCGACGGTCGCCGTCGCGGGCGCGGCGGGTAATTTCGAACTGAATGTGATGCTTCCGGTCATCGCGAAGAATCTGCTGGAGTCCGTCCGGCTGCTGTCCAACGTCGCCCGGCTGCTGGCGGACCGCACCATCGACGGCATCACCGCCGACGTGGAGCGGGCCAGGGAGTACGCGGAGTCCTCGCCGTCCGTCGTCACGCCGCTGAACAAGTACATCGGCTACGAGGAGGCGGCGAAGGTCGCCAAGAAGGCGCTCGCCGAGCGGCGGACGATCCGCGAAGTGGTGCTGGACTCGGGGTATGTGGAGCGCGGCGATCTCACGGTGGATCAGCTCGACGAGGCACTCGACGTGTTGCGTATGACCCGGCCGTGACTCACCCCCGCGGCACCGGCCGAGGGCGGGGGTGGCACACCCGGGGCCAATGCCTCGGCCGACCTGAAGTCGGACAAGAGGGCATGGGCCAAGGCGGGCGAGGACACCAAGGCTCTCGCTGAGCAGATCGGCCCCGCGCTGGCGAAACTTGAAGACGGGCAGACGGGGCTGGACAACGGAGCCGGCTGCCAAAGTGCGGCGGCACAGAAGGAGCTGTACACCTCCTGGAGCAAGTACGTAAAGAATGTGCGCGAGCAGTGCAAGTCCCTGGGTGGGCTGCTTGAGTCTTCAGGGCACGACCTGTCCAAGACCGATGAGTCGCTGAAGTCTGAGCTGGACGCGATCAAGGACGAGTACACGGACACCCGGGCCGTCGGCGGCCAGTCGAAGGAGAAGTGATCCAGGCGCATGGATCTTGCGACGCTGAAAGCGCTCAAGCCGTCCGAGTTCGAGAATGCCGCGGACGCGTACCGGGCGACGAACGGGATGGCCGATGCAGCCAAGGACACCATCGACAACCAGATCACCGCAGGGATACGTAACCAACTCGAGGGCGCGACAGCGAAGGCTGCCCTTCGGGAGCTGGCCGAGTTGTCGAAGAACCTCCACTACATGCAGACCGAGTGCGGGCTGGTGAGCACCGCGCTGAACGGTTTCGCATTCGATATGGCGGCGGCCAAGCGGAAGCTGGACGCAGCGCTTGAGGACGCGCGGGCGAACCACTGCACGGTGAACCCAGACGGTTCGGTCAACTTCCCGGCGGGGCAGGAGGCCGGGCGAGGAGAAGGATGCCGAGGGCGGCACAGTGACCGGTAGCGCCGGGGGTAGCCCGACGTCCGACGCCCTGGAGCGCCAGGCGGTGAACATCCACCCGAACCCCCACTACGGCGCGGCCCTCGGCTATGCCAACCGGGTAGCAGATGCCTTGAAGGAAGCCACTGACGCAGACGCGGAGTGGGCGCCGAAGCTCCGCGCTCTCAAGGCCGACGACGACCTCGTGGTCTCGAACCGGGATTGGGTGGACGTGAAGTCCGACCGGGGTGGGATACTCAAGGTCGCCGACCCTTACCTGGACAGCATCAAGGACCCGCCGAAGGAAGCCACGCCCGAGGAGAACGCGGAGTGGTGGAAGAATCTCACCTCGGAACAGCGAGCCGACTATCTGGCCGTCCATCCGAATTCCATCGGATCGATGAACGGCCTCCCGTCTGACGTTCGCGACGAGGCGAACCGAATGGTTCTGAACGAGACGAAGGCGAGATACCAGCTAGAGCTGGACGCCATTCCGAAAGAGCCAACCAAGTACGGTCCCAACACCAGCGGCAGCTACCCCGCCGCCGTGATCACCCAGGAATGGCGGGAGTGGCAGGACAAGTACGGGAACGAGAAGGCCAGGATGGAGGGCGTGATGAAGGGAATGAACGCCGTCCAGGATCGCTTCGACCGCACAGGCGAAGGCGGGCTTCCCGAGGCGTACCTGCTCGGCTTCGATCCCACCGGTCTCGGGGACGGAAAGGTCATCCTCGCAAACGGAAATCCGGACAAAGCCGATCACGTAGGCGTCTACGTCCCCGGTACGTTCGCAGGCATAGAGTCCATCGGCGGCGGCGGGGATACTCATGGGGACCTCGGCCGTGGCGAACGGCTCTGGGCTCAGAGTCACCGCCTCACCCCCGACCAGAGCGTCTCCACCATCACGTGGCTCGACTACAACGCGCCGGACAGCATCGTCCCGGAGGCGACACGCGGGCAGTACGCGGACGAGGGCGGCCCACGACTCTACGACTTTTTGCAGGGGAGCGGGGCTGCACAGCAGGCTGCCGACGGCACTCGCGCGCACACCACAGTCATCGGGCACAGCTACGGCAGCACGTTGGTCGGCGTCTCAGCACAGTCGGGAGTTGGAATGACCCTGAGGCCGCCAACGACTTCGTCTTTGCGGGCAGTCCCGGTGTCCAGGCGGATCACGCGGCGGACCTGGGGGTCGGAGCCGACCACGTGTGGGCAATGGGCGCCCCCTGGGACGATCAGGTGGTCCGGCAGGGCGGTCGGCTGATGGGGCTCGGTGACAACGGAGTCATTCCCACCGACGAATCCTTCGGCGGGAACATCATGGAGAGCGACTCCGGCGGCCACACCGGATTCTTCGACGACGACTCCCTCAGCATACGCAATCAGGCAGCCGTCATCGCCGGCCAATATGACAAGGTACAACTTGATAGGCGAATTCAGAAACTCGGGTTCATTATCGCGACGTGCGCGCTGGCGATGGCGTGCTCGAACGGAAAAGAGGCGGCGGTGAAGACACAAGACGGCGATATCGTGAAGGCGGGCGTCGAGAGGACGTCCAGTCGGATTCTCGAGATCCTTGACGTCAAGGGGAAGGTCACGGAGACGGGTGCGATGACGTCGCGTTGCTCGGACTACGACGCCAGGGAGGAGGTCTACCGCGCTCGTCACCCCTGGAGCATCTACAAGGCCCCCTTTACCGATATGCAAAAGGGCATGGACCGCCTGCGGGCCGAGCTCCCGAAAGACGGCTGGAAAATCGTCCGGGACGGCGTGGACGACAGCAAGGCCAAGAGCCCGCAGATCATCGCGGAGTCCAAGGGGGGTGAATTCGCAGTCGACGTACGGTTGCACAAAGCGAGCAAAGTCGGAAACGCCCCGGACCTTCTGGAGGTCACCGTCGAATCAGCTTGCTACCGGTCGAAATAGCCCACCGCGAGGCAAGACAACCCTTGGCGTCGCCGTTTCGGCTGAGGTGAGGCTGAAAGTGGGGCGGAAGCACGAAGGTCTCTTCTGAGCTGGGACGATGAATCTTGTCGAGGGGTTCTGTCGGTCCAAGCGGAAAACACTTTCTGCGTGCAGATCCGCTTCCAACTGGTCGTGAACGTCTCGGCCCAGGGCCAGGTCCGGTCGATGCGCAGGAAACGGCGTCTTGAGTGGTGGGCGAGGCGGGCGGGCAGGTGGCAGAGGCGAAAGCGCATCGTCTCCGGCTCGGCATCGACCAGGTCCGGCTGGTCATGGAGGGCTTACGGCCATCCCGCGATCAATCGCGGGTCAGGCCTAAGATCCGTCCATGGCAGGTACCGGAGACATCGAGCACTGGGCGCCGGGCGAGCAGATCCTGTGGCGTTATCGCGGCAACGGCCCGCTACCCGGGGAAGCCGCGCCGGACCCCGCCCCGAGCCCGGTCCACATCTGCCGACCCGTCACCGTGGTCCAGGACACCGCCGAGCTGCTCGCCGTGTGGATGGCACCCGGCACCGAATGCGTGAAGCCGGTCCTCGCCAACGGCACCGATGTGCACGCCGAGCCGCTCGTCACCCGGTACACCGCGCCCCGTACCACCGCCCGTTCGACTTGGTTCGGCACGGGCGTGCTCAAGCTCGCCCGGCCCGGCGAACCCTGGTCGGTCTGGCTGTTCTGGGACCGCGGCTGGAGCTTTCGCAACTGGTACGTGAACCTGGAGGAACCGCGCACCCGCTGGGCGGGCGGCATCGACTCCGAGGATCACTTCCTGGACATCGCCGTCAACCCCGACCGCAGCTGGCACTGGCTGGACGAGGACGAGTTCGCGCAGGCGCAGCGGGTCGGGCTGATGGACCGGGACACCGCGCGGCGGGTACGGGAGGCGGGCCGCGCGGCCGCCCGCGTGATCGACGCGTGGGGGGCGCCGTTCCGGGACGGCTGGGAGAACTGGCGGCCCGATCCGCGGTGGCGGGTACCCGTGCTGCCGGATGACTGGGACCGTACGCCCTCGCATATGCCGTCGTGAGACCCTTGATGCACCCCAGGGGGGCAAACGTAGGATCGTCCTCCGGAGGGCTGCTCCGCTTCAATCGGCGGGCACGGCAGCGGACCTGACCGCAAGTCATCGCACGAGTTGCACGATCTTCATGAGCCGCATCAGTTGCATGAGCCGCAAGAACCGCATGGACCACGACGAGGGGGTGGAGACGTGCACGCTGTCCGCCGCCCACGCGCCGGAAACGTCGTCACCTGCACACCTCGCAGGCATACGGTTTCGGCCCCGCCGGGCGGGGCATGCGGTGACAGCCGTTGTCATCGCCGCTCCTGCCGGGGCACAGTGGCGCCCCACAAGGTGATTGCCTCATACAACCGGCCCGGACGGACGGAACCCCACGCGTGACGGAGCACCCCACCTCCCACGAAGGCCGGCAGCCTCTCGCCGCCCGGTCGCAGGAACGCGCCCGGCCGCGGCAGCAGGATGCCGCGCCGCAGGCCGCGCCTGCCGCCGCAGCGATCCCGGGGCCGGCCCCGGCGCCCGGCTCCGGCTCGAATCCCACGGCGGTTCCCGGCCCCGCCGGCGCACCGAACCCGGCGACCGCGCCGAGCGCCGCCGCGGCCGGACCGGACCCGCAGGCGGTGGCCCGCCGCGAGGGCGACCGGCTGCGCTTCGTGGGCGCCGCGACCCGCCGGATCGCCCGCGGCATAGACCTGGACGAGATCGTCCTGGGGCTGTGCCGGGCCAGCGTGCCGACGTTCTCCGACGCCATACTCGTCTACCTCCGCGACCCGCTCCCGGTCGGCGACGAGCGCCCCGCCATCCCGTTCGTGCTGCGGCTGCGCCGGTCCGACCGGCTGCGTTTAAGCGACGACGAGTCCGATGCTTCCCCCTCCGCGGAGAGCGAGCGGCTGCGGCTGCCCGCCCTCGACCCGCACGCCGATCTGATGCCCGCGGCCGAGCTCTGCGAGGTCCGGGCGGGCGGCGCGCTCGCCGAGGTGCTGCGCGGCGTACGGCCCGTCTTCGGTGACTCCGCGACGGCCCGCGTCGCCCTGCCCGAGCTGCTCGGCGCCGGGCGCACCGTACCCTCCGGCCACCGGGCGATCCTCGCCCCGCTGCGCGGCCGCCGGAGGGTGATCGGTGCTGCCGTCTTCCTGCGCGGGACCGAGCGGCCCCCCTTCGAGGCCAACGATCTGCTGGTCGCCGCACAGCTGGCGACGCACACCGCGCTCGGCATCGACAAGGCCGTGCTGTACGGACGCGAGGCGTACATCGCCGACGAGCTGCAGCGCACCATGCTGCCCGACTCACTGCCGCAGCCCACCGGTGTCCGGCTCGCCTCCCGCTACCTCCCGGCCGCCGAGACCGCCCGGGTCGGCGGCGACTGGTACGACGCGATCCCGTTGCCCGGCAGCCGGGTCGCCCTGGTCGTCGGCGACGTCATGGGCCACTCCATGACCTCCGCGGCGATCATGGGGCAGCTGCGTACCACCGCGCAGACCCTCGCCGGGCTCGACCTGCCGCCGCAGGAGGTCCTGCACCACCTCGACGAGCAGGCGCAGCGGCTCGGCAGCGACCGCATGGCGACCTGCCTGTACGCGGTCTACGACCCGGTCGCGCACCGGATCACCATCGCCAACGCCGGGCACCCGCCGCCCGTCCTGCTCCACCTGGACGGCCGCGCCGAGGTGCTTCGGGTGCCGCCCGGTGCCCCGATCGGCGTCGGCGGGGTCGACTTCGAGGCGGTCGAGCTGGACGCGCCCTCGGGTGCCACGCTGCTGCTGTACACCGACGGTCTGGTGGAGTCCCGGCTGCGGGACGTCTGGACCGGGATCGAGCAGTTGCGCGAGCGGATCGCCGCCACCGCCCGGCTCACCGGACCGGACCATTCGCCGCCGCTGGAGGCGCTCTGCGACGACGTGCTCGACATGCTCGGCCCCGGCGACCGGGACGACGACATCGCGCTGCTCGCCGCCCGCTTCGACGGGATCGCGCCGAGCGATGTCGCGTACTGGTTCCTGGAACCGGAGGACTCCGCCCCCGGACGTGCCCGCCGGCTGGCCCGCAGGGCGCTCAGCCGGTGGGGGCTGGACGAGCTCTCGGACTCGGTGGAGCTGCTGGTCAGCGAGGTGGTCACCAATGCTGTGCGGTACGCGGAGCGGCCGGTCACGCTGCGGCTGCTGCGGACCGACATCCTGCGTTGCGAGGTCGGTGACGACGCCCCGCAGCTGCCCCGGCAGCGCCGGGCACGCGACATGGACGAGGGCGGCCGCGGGCTGTTCCTGGTGAACCGGCTGGCCAGGCGGTGGGGGGCGACCCGGCTGTCGACCGGCAAGGTCGTCTGGTTCGAGATGCCGACCGCAGCCAGTAACAGCGCCTCGCCAAATTTGGACAAGTAGGGACGATCTCCACATGTTGCCATCCTCCCGTCGTCGGAGTTGACTTCAGTCGTGACCGGGCGCCGCCTGGACGATTTGACCGACACCCCGCACCGACGGGAGGACGCTCGTGTCCGAGGAAACCAAGAACACTCCTTACACCACGAACAACGCCGGGATCCCGGTGGAGAGCGACGAACATTCGCTGACCGTCGGATCCGACGGTCCGATCCTGCTCCAGGACCACTACCTCATCGAGAAGATGGCCCAGTTCAACCGTGAACGGGTCCCCGAACGGGTGGTACACGCCAAGGGCTCCGGGGCCTACGGCACCTTCGTCGTGACCAACGACGTCAGTCAGTTCACCAAGGCGGACCTCTTCCAACCGGGCAAGCAGACCGCCATGCTCGCCCGATTCTCCACGGTCGCCGGCGAACAGGGCTCCCCCGACACCTGGCGCGACCCCCGGGGCTTCGCGCTGAAGTTCTACACCGAGCACGGCAACTACGACATGGTCGGCAACAACACGCCGATCTTCTTCGTCCGGGACCCCATGAAGTTCCAGGACTTCATCCGCTCGCAGAAGCGCCGCCCGGAGAGCGGGATGCGTGACCACGACATGCAGTGGGACTTCTGGACCCTCTCCCCCGAGTCCGCGCACATGGTGACGTGGCTGATGGGCGACCGGGGCATCCCGAAGACGTACCGCAACATGAACGGTTACAGCTCGCACGCCTATATGTGGGTGAACGCGGGTGGCGAGCGGTTCTGGATCAAGTACCACTTCAAGACCGACCAGGGCATCGACTTCTACACCCAGGCCGATGCCGACGAGGTGGCCGGTATCGACGGCGACGTCCACCGCCGCGACCTGTTCGAGTCGATCAAGCGCGGCGATCACCCGAGCTGGACGCTGTACGTCCAGGTGATGCCGTTCGACGACGCACCGGACTACCGGTTCAACCCGTTCGACCTGACCAAGGTGTGGCCGCACGGCGACTACCCGCTGATCGAGGTCGGCCGGATGACGCTGAACGAGAACCCCGAGGACTTCTTCGTCCACATCGAGCAGGCATCCTTCGAGCCGTCGAACCTGGTGCCCGGCATCGGTCCGTCGCCCGACAAGATGCTGCTCGGCCGGCTCTTCTCGTACCCCGACACCCACCGGTACCGGATCGGCCCGAACTACGCGCAGCTGCCTCCGAACCGGCCGCGCTTCGGCCGGAACTCGTACGCGAAGGACGGCCCGATGCGGTACGAGCCGGCGCGCACGGGAGCGGTCTACGCACCGAACTCGTACGGCGGACCGGCCGCGGACACCGAGCGCTTCGGCGACCCGGCGGGCTGGGCCACGGCGGGCGAGATGGTCCACGAGGCGTACAAGCTGCACCGCGAGGACGACGACTGGGGCCAGGCGGGCACCATGGTCCGCAAGGTGCTCGACGACGCGGCGCGCGAGCGGCTCGTGTCGAACATTTCCGGCCATCTCCTGGACGGTGTGAGCCGCCCGGTCCTGGAACGGGCGCTGCAGTATTGGCGCAACGTGGACAAGGACCTCGGCGACCGGGTCGCCAAGGAGGTCAACAGCGGCTGACCGCGCACGCCGGACACACGGCGAAGGGTGCCACGGAGCGTATCCGTGGCACCCTTCGCCGTATCAGCCGGGTGAGCTGTGCGTGAGCCGCGTCAGCCCTGCGGGCGGCTGTTCTGCCTGCCGTCCGCCGGTTTCAGCGGGACTGCGGTGCTGTCCGTCGGGTCCGGGAGGGTCGGCGGCCCGCTCGACGTGTCGCCCGAGGGCGTCGGGTCGGACGGCGTCGACGGGGGCGGACTGTCCGCCGGCGGCTCGGAGGACGGTGCCTCGCTGGACGGCTCGCCCGACGGGCTGGCCGACTCCGACGGCTGCTCGCTCGGGCTCGGCGAGGTCGAGGACGGCGGCGGCGGCGGCGCCACGGCTGCACCCATGTTCGTGTCGAGGTCGAAGGTGCTGGCCCCGCCCATCACCTGGAACGTGTAGTCCGCCCAGATCTCGGCCGGGAAGCCACCGCCGTTGACGCGGCCGCCGCCCGCGGCGCCCTTCAGGGTGACCTGCGAACCCTTCTGGATCTGCTTGCCGTCGGCCCCCTTGTGGGACTCGGCGGCCTCACCGAAGAGACCGACCGAGGTGACGAGCTTCGGGGTGTAGCCGGTGAACCAGGCCGACTTGTTGTTGTCCGAGGTACCCGTCTTGCCGGCCACCTGCTGGCCGCCGCGGCCCGGGGCCTCGCGCACCGAGACCCGGGCCGTGCCGTCGTCGACCACGCCGGTCAGCACCGAGGTCACCGAGTCCGCGGCCTGGCGGCTGATCACCTGCTCGCCGATCGGGTCGGGCAGCGCGATCGGGGCGCCGCCCTGCAGGGAGGCGGACTTCACGATCGACGGGGTGACCTTCTTGCCGTGGTTGTCGAGCGTCGCGTAGATCCCGGCCATCTCCATGGGGCTCGCGCCCATCGAGCCGAGGGTCTGTGCCGGCACGACCGGCAGGCCCTCGACGTTCATGCCGAGCTTGCCCGCGGTCTGCATCACCTTGTCCATGTGGACGTCCACGCCCATCTGCGCGAAGACGGAGTTGATGGACTTGTTCATCGCCGTCTGGACAGTGACCGGGCCATAGTTCACGTTGTCCTCGTTGGGCGGCGCAAAGGCGATGTCACTGCCCTGGACCGGGCGCCGGCTGTTGCCGTCGTACCGGGTGTTGGCGGTGATCGGCTGCCCGTCCTGTGTCTGGGACTCCTGGTCGAGCGCAGCGGCGAGGATGATCGGCTTGAAGGTGGAGGCGGGCTGGTAGTCGCGCCGGGTGGCATTGGAGTAATAGTGCTCGGTCAGCCCGGTGCCGCCGTACAGGGCGACGACCGCTCCGGTCTTCGGATTCACCGAGACCGCGCCGGCCTGCACGTCCTTGTCGACGCTGCGGCCCTTCGTGTCGAGCTTGCTGGTCAGCCGGGCCTTGACGGACTTCTCCAGCTGCTGCTGCTTCTTCTTGTCGATGGTGACCGTGATGGTCCAGCCGCCGGCGTCGAACTGCGCGTCGCTGAGGTGCTGCTGCTTCTGCACCACGGCCCGCGCCGCGTTGACGATGTAGCCCTTCTGGCCGGTGAGACCGTCCGCGGGCTTGGGGTCGTGCGGCACCGGGAATTCCAGCCCCTGGCGCTTGCCGGCGTCCAGCCAGTGCTCGTCGACCATGTTGTTCAGTACGTAGTTCCAGCGTTCCTTGACCAGTCGCTTGCCGGTGGGCGTGGCGACGGCCCAGTCGTACTGGCTCGGCGCCTGGAGCAGCGCCGCGAGGTAGGCGCCCTCGGCGACGTCCAGGTCCCGGGCGTCCTTGCCGTAGTACGCCTGCGCGGCGGCCTGGATGCCGTAGGCGCCGCGGCCGTAGTAGCTGGTGTTGATGTACCCGGCGAGGATGTCGTTCTTGCTCTTCTTCTGGTCGACCTTGAGGGAGATCACCAGCTCCTTGAGCTTGCGGGTGACCGTCTGGTCCTGGTCCAGGTAGTAGTTCTTGACGTACTGCTGGGTGATGGTCGAGCCACCCTGCTTGCCCTTGCCGGACATCGTGTTGATCAGACCGCGCGCGGTGCCCTTGAAGTCGACGCCCTGGTCCGTGTAGAAGGACTTGTTCTCGGCGGCGACGAAGGTCCGCTGCACGTCCTTGGGGACCTCGGAGAGACCCACGATCTCCCGGTTGACCTCGCCCGTGCGGGCCAGCACGGTGCCGTCGGGGTACTTGTAGACGTTGCTCTGGAGCTTGGCCTGGGCGTTGCCCTCGGGTACGTCCACGATCATGTAGAGCACGAGGAACGCGCCCATGCCGAGCAGGCAGAACCCGAAGAACGTGCCCAGCAGTTTCTTCCACGTGAAGAGTCTGCGTATGCCGCCGCTCTTCGTAGCCCGTCGCGCACCGCGCTGCTGGGCTCGTCGCGCATCCGCTCGACCCATCGCTGTGTTGCTCCCTGTTTCTCTGCTCGTCCGGATCCCCCTCGGCCCAGCCAGCTAACACTGTCGGTGGGGACAAAAAGCAAGAGATCCGGTCCTTTGCGGACGTGACAATCAGCACCCATTCCTTAGGGAACCGACTCACGAGAGGTGCGCAAGGTTGCGAGGACAGTTAATCCGATAACAGATTGCTACTACTCTTCGACCAGGCGAACAGGGGGATTCCATGACCGACCACCCCGCTTCGCACACCGACCCGATCCCCGCGATGCCGGAACCCCAGGCCCGGGAGACCACGGCCCACCCCATTCCCGGCGGCCTCGGTCTCCTCCTGACCGTCCTCGGCGTCTCCCTCGGCGTCTCCCTCGGCGTCTTCCTCGGCGTCTTCCTCGGCGTCGGCCTGGCGATCACCGGTGGCGTCCTGGGCGCGAACGGGCACAACGGGGCGGGGATCCCGCTCTTCGTCCTCGGACTGCTGCTCGTCATCGCCTCGTTCCTCTGCATGAGCGGCGTAAAGATGGTCGCGCCCGGCGAGGCCCGCGTCATCCAGCTCTCCGGCCGGTATGTCGGCACGATCCGCGCCGACGGACTGCGCTGGATCAATCCGCTCACCACGGTCGTGCTGTGCGGAGACCGGGCGGCGCGGCCGGTGCTCAATACAGGCACCCTGTACCAGTGACAGGAAACAGGCCACCCGCCCGCAAGCAGGTACTGATGCGGCTGGATCCGGCGGTGCATGACGCGGTGGCGCGGTGGGCGTCGGACGAGTTGCGCAGCGCGAATGCACAGATCGAGTTCCTGCTGCGGAGGGCGCTGGCGGAGGCGGGCCGCCTGCCGCGCGCCGCCGGCCCCCTGCCCCGCCGCGGCCGCCCCCCACGTCCACCGGCCCCCGAGGGGGACGAGTAGCCCTCGACCGCGCGCCCGCCAGGGATGACGGGACAGCCCTTGGGCAGGTCCTGTGCTCGACATTGCCCGCGCCTGCATTGATAGGTGACGCGCGGAGCGCAGGAGGCCGAGCCGGCCCGCCGGAGCCGTATCCGGCGGCGCACAGAATCCGGTGCGCCTGCGGTAGCGGCTCGCCTCATGGCCGGGCCGGGGTGAACTTCCGGGTTCCGATGATGGTGAGCAGTGCCGTCGTGCGGGCGTCGGAGGGTCCTGGTCGTCCTGCACTCGAGGACCGGGGGCCAGGGGGCCGGCAGCGCGCGCGGTTTCGGAAAAGGGTATGGGAAGGCTCATCGGACCGGCCCGGGATCGGGTATACACCCTAGGTATACACACCGCGTACAGTGCTGGACATGTCTATCGGCCACACCCTGCTGGGACTCCTGGAGTCCGGCCCCCGCCACGGCTACGACCTCAAGCGCACGTTCGACGAGAAGTTCGGCCACGACCGCCCCCTGCACTACGGCCAGGTCTACTCGACCATGTCCCGGCTCCTCAAGAACGGCCTCGTCGAAATCGACGGCATCGAGAGCGGCGGCGGCCCCGAGCGCAAGCGGTACGCCATCACCGAGGCCGGGATCACCGATGTCTCGGCCTGGCTCGCCCAGCCCGAGAAGCCGGAGCCGTATCTCCAGTCGACGCTCTACACCAAGGTCGTCCTGGCCCTGCTCACCGGCCGCAGCGCCGCCGATCTGCTGGACGCCCAGCGCTCCGAGCACCTGCGCCTGACGCGTATCCTCACCGACCGCAAGCGCAAGGGCGACCTGGCCGACCAGCTGATCTGCGACCACGCGCTGTTCCACCTCGAAGCCGACCTCCGCTGGCTGGAACTGACCGCCGCGCGACTCGGCCAGCTCGCGAAGGTGGTGAACCCGTGCCCCCCGCCGGTTCCCTGCTGACCGCCCACGACCTGCTGCCATCGCTATGGCGCCTGATGCGGCCGGACGGCCTGCGCACGGAGTGATGGCGCGGCAGCCGCAAGGGGGAGGTCCTCCCCGGGGGGACCGCACCCCTTCCTCCTGCTCTACGCGCCCGTCGTCACCCGTACCGGCAGCGCCTTCATCGCCTCCCGCAGCGCCGCCGCGAACTCCTCGAACTCGCCCTGCCGGGCCGCCCCTGTCCGCATGCCCAGCGCCACCCGCCGCGACGGCGCGGGCTCCGCGAAGTACCCGGTGGTCAGCGCGTCGTTGCGGGCGGTCTCGACGGTCACGGCGGTACGCGGCAGCAGTGTCACCCCGAGTCCGCCCGCGACCAGCTGCACCAGCGTGGAGAGCCCGGCCGCGGTCGTGGTGACCGGCGCCCCCTCCGTACGGCCCGCCTCCCGGCAGATGTCGAGGGCCTGGTCGCGCAGGCAGTGCCCCTCGTCGAGCAGCAGCAGCGGAAGCTCGCGCAGCGCCTCGCGCGGAATGTCGGACCGGCCGCCCAGCCAGTGGTCCCGCTCCATCACCAGTACGAAGTCCTCGTCGAAGAGCGGAAGTTCACTCACCCCCTGCACCCCGAGAGGCACGGCGAGCAGCAGGAGATCCAGCCTTCCCACGGCCAGCCCCTCAAGCAGCGACGAGGTCTGTTCCTCGTGCACCTGGAGGTCGAGCTCCGGATAGCGGTCATGGACCAGCCGCAGCACGGCCGGCAGCAGATACGGGGCGACGGTCGGGATCACACCGAGTCTGAGCACTCCGGTGAACGGCGCCCGGACCGCCTCGGCCTCCTCCATCAGCTCGCCCACGGCCTCCAGCACCACCCGGGCCCGCACCGCGAGCCGTTCCCCGGCGGGCGAGAGCAGTACCTTGCGCGTCGTACGCTCGATGAGCTGGACACCGAGCGTCTCCTCCAGCGCGGACACGGCTCCGGAGAGCGCGGGCTGACTCATCCCGATTACTGCCGCCGCATCCCTGAAGTGCAGATGTTCGGCCACGGCCGCGAAGGCGCGCAGCTGCGACAGGCTGGGCTGTTTGGGGCGATTACCCTGGTTACGCTGCGCCACTGATAGGCACCTCCGATCATCACGACCAAGTGTAGCTATTTCCGCGATCAATGCCCTCTGTGTCATGGTGGACACCGTCCAACCCTCAGGAACTCCCACAAAAGGGAATTCCTACGCTGCAAGGAGAGCGCGTGCTCACTGTCGGTGACAAGTTCCCCGAGTTCGACCTGACTGCTTGTGTTTCGCTGGAGAGCGGCAAGGAGTTCGAGCAGATCAACCACAAGACCTACGAGGGTCAGTGGAAGATCGTCTTCGCGTGGCCGAAGGACTTCACCTTCGTGTGCCCCACCGAGATCGCCGCCTTCGGCAAGCTGAACGACGAGTTCGCCGACCGTGACGCCCAGGTCCTCGGCTTCTCCGGTGACTCCGAGTTCGTGCACCACGCCTGGCGCAAGGACCACCCGGACCTGACCGACCTGCCTTTCCCGATGATGGCCGACTCGAAGCACGAGCTCATGCGTGACCTCGGCATCGAGGGCGAGGACGGCTTCGCTCAGCGCGCCGTCTTCATCGTCGACCAGAACAACGAGATCCAGTTCACGATGGTGACCGCCGGTTCCGTGGGCCGTAACCCCAAGGAGGTCCTCCGGGTCCTCGACGCCCTGCAGACCGACGAGCTGTGCCCGTGCAACTGGACCAAGGGCGAGAACACCCTGGACCCGGTCGCGCTCCTCTCCGGCGAGTGAGCTGACACCGACATGGCACTCGACGAACTGAAGGCCGCTGTTCCGGACTTCGCCAAGGACCTGAAGCTGAACCTCGGTTCGGTCATCGGGAACAGCGAACTTCCGCAGCAGCAGCTGTGGGGCACCGTCCTCGCCTGTGCGATCGCCTCGCGCTCGCCGAAGGTGCTGCGCGAGCTGGAGCCGGAGGCCAAGGCCAACCTCTCCGCCGAGGCGTACACCGCGGCGAAGTCGGCGGCCGCCATCATGGCGATGAACAACGTCTTCTACCGGACCCGGCACCTGCTGTCGGACCCCGAGTACGGGACACTCCGTGCGGGTCTGCGGATGAACGTCATCGGCAAGCCGGGCGTGGAGAAGGTCGACTTCGAACTGTGGTCGCTCGCCGTCTCCGCGATCAACGGCTGCGGTCAGTGCCTGGACTCCCACGAGCAGGTGCTGCGCAAGGCCGGCGTGGACCGTGAGACCATCCAGGAAGCCGTCAAGATCGCCTCGGTGATCCAGGCGGTCGGCGTCACCCTCGAAGCCGAGGCCGTGCTCGCCGAGCAGTAACAGCAGTACCCCTGATACGAGAAGGGCCCCGAGGACGACCGACCGTCCTCGGGGCCCTTCTTTCTGCCCTACTCCGTCGCCGGCTGCGCCGCTTCCATATCGGCGTCGCCGTGGTCCTTGGGTGGCGGTCCCGGCGCCCGGGTCGAGGCGACGCCGACGGCCGTGGCGACGCGCGGCTGCGGTGTGTGCCGCAGCGCCTCCTCCTGCCCGTACGTCCGCAGATAGCCAACCACCGTGTTGGTGACGGCGACCAGCGGCACCGCGACGACCGCACCACCGATGCCCGCGACCATGCCGCCCGCGGCGACCGAGAGGACGACGGCGAGCGGGTGGACTCGTACCGCACGGCCGAGGATGAACGGCTGCAGCACATGGCCCTCGATCTGCTGCACGGCCAGCACCACGACCAGCACCATCAGCGCGGTGAACACGCCCTCGGTGACCAGTGCGACGACCACCGCGAGCGCTCCGGAGATCACCGCGCCGACGAGCGGGATGAAGGCGAAGAGGAAGATGAAGACGGCGAGCGGCACCGCCATCGGCACATCGAGGAACCAGATGCCGAGCCCGATGAAGATCGCATCGATCAGGGCGACCAGCACCGTGCCCCGCACATAGGCGGTCAGTGTCCGCCAGGCACGTGGCCCGGCGCCCGCGACACCCGGCCGCGCCTGCGCGGGCACCAGCTTCAGCACCCAGTGCCAGATGCGCTTCCCGTCGTACAGCAGGAAGAGCGTCGAGAACATCGCCAGCAGCATCCCGGTGAGGACCTCCACCATCACGGTGACGCCCTGGAGTCCGGCGGAGGTTATCTCCTCGGTGTTGGTGCCGATGGTGTCGCTGAGATTCTTCGCGACATCGTTGATCTGCTGCTCGGTGACATGGAAGGGGCTGTCGAGCAGCCATCGCTTCAACTCGTCGATACCGTCCCGCACCTTGTCGGAGAGAGTGTCGAGGTTGTCCAGGACCTGCCAGACCACGAACCAGCCGACCAGGCCCATGATGACGAAGCCCAGGACCGCGGTGACGGCGGTGGCGAGACCCCGTGGCAGCCCGTACCGCCGCAGCCGGGAGACGGTCGGCTGCAGCATCGCGGTGACGAGCAGTGCGGCGACGAACGCCAGCACCACCAGCTGTACGGCGCTGATGACCTTCATCAGCACCCAGAGCGTGCCCGCGAGGACGAGCAGCCGCCAGCCGGCCTCGGCCGCGACGCGCATCCCCCAGGGGATCGCCGCGACCGGATCGGGGCGGGCGGCGACCGCGGGTGCGTAGCCGGGCGGCGCCGGGACCGGGCCGGGGTCGGTGGACCGGTCTTCGCCGGTGGACACCGCGGCGACGACCGCGACCGGGACTTCGGCCTGCGCGTCCCTGTCCCCCACGAGATCCCCCTCGGCCTCCGCCGCGACGCGACGTTCCTCCAGGCGGTCGCCCAGCTCGGTCAGTTCGGCGCCCAGCCGCCCGAGCCATCCTGGCAGTTTCGACATGAGTGTTCTTCTACCCCCGAGTTCTCTCCCCACCACTCCCCCCGGAGTCGTCCGGACGACGGTACACGCGCGAAGCCCCTCACCGTAGGACGGTGAGGGGCTTCGCAAGGTTGAGACCGGAACCTCGGGAGGTTCTAGTACCAGTGGTTCGCCTGCCAGAAGGACCAGGCCGCGCACGGGCTGCCGTAGCGGCTGCTGTTCATGTAGCTGAGGCCCCACTTGATCTGCGTGGCCGGGTTGGTCTGCCAGTCGGCTCCGGCGGTCGACATCTTCGAGCCGGGCAGCGCCTGGACGAGGCCGTAGGCACCGGAAGACTTGTTGACCGCCAGGTAGTTCCAGCTCGACTCGACGTTCACGATGTTGCTGAAGCACTGGAACTGGTCGGCGGGCATCATCTGACGCGCCATCGCCTGGATCTCGGCCACGGTGTACGAGCCCTGCGTGGCGAACGCGGAGGCGCTGCGCACCTCGGACCGGCTGGCGCGCTCGGCGTCTTTCTTGGCCTGACGCTCCTTCTCCAGCTTGTCCTCGGCCGCCTGCTTCTTCGACCCGGCGTCCTTGGCGGCCTGGATGCGGGCCGCTTCTTCCACGGACTTCTTCGCTGCCGCGTCGGCTGCGGATGCCTGGGCGTCCGCCTGCTGCGTCAGCGAGGCGGTCTGCACCTGGGCCTGCTGGCCCGCAGGGATGTCGGCGAGAAGCGTCGTGTCGGCTGCGGTCGCCTCGAAGTTGTTGTCGTCGGCAGCAGGAGTGCTGCCCGAGGCAACGCCTACGACGGCGCCAACGGTGGTTACGGCTGTGGCAGATGCCACGGCGAACCCCCGGACCGAGATCCGGCTCACACGGTGTCCTTCCAGCATCGCCCGCTTAGGTGACCTCGCGGACGCAATCGTGCCCCTGACGCTGGCCTCCCTACTGCTTGGGTCACGGGAGGCACGGGCCCGGTGGGCAACTCCCCTGGAGGAGTGCCGCGTGGTGCTCGCGGGCGGCATACGGACGGCAATTGTTGAGTTGTCTGATGCGTGGCACCTCTGGAGGTGCGGGTGTGCCGTATGCGGGGCCTGACGGAAGCAAGACTCTGCCGGAACGGGCCGCCGCGAAGCAATTCTCTGTTGCGTGTGAAAGCTCACACCCCGTTTGGTCCACGTGTTTTCCGGAAAAGGTGCCGCAGCACGATGCCGCCCGGCTACGCTCTTTGGCTCGCCGGGCGGCATCAATGGTCGTATCCCGTGTCAGATCTGGCCTTCCTCCAGCATTTCGGTCACCAGCGCGGCGATCTGCGAGCGCTCGGAACGGGTGAGCGTGACATGCGCGAAGAGCGGATGGCCCTTCAGCTTCTCGACCACGGCGACGACTCCGTCGTACCGGCCGACCCGGAGGTTGTCCCGCTGCGCCACGTCATGCGTGAGCACGACTCGGGAATTCGCCCCGATCCGGGACAACACGGTCAGCAGGACGTTCCGTTCGAGCGACTGCGCCTCGTCGACGATCACGAACGCGTCGTGGAGCGAGCGGCCCCGGATGTGGGTGAGCGGCAGAACCTCCAGCATCCCGCGCCCCAGCACCTCCTCGATCACCTCGCGCCCGGCGACCGCCGAGAGCGTGTCGAAGACGGCCTGCGCCCACGGGCTCATCTTCTCGGCCTCGGTGCCGGGGAGATAGCCGAGCTCCTGGCCGCCGACCGCGTACAGCGGCCGGAAGACCATCACCTTCTGGTGCTGCCTCCGCTCCAGGACGGCCTCCAGACCGGCGCAGAGCGCCAGCGCCGACTTGCCGGTGCCGGCCCGGCCGCCCAGCGACACGATGCCGACGTCCTGGTCGAGCAGCAGATCGAGAGCGATGCGCTGCTCGGCGCTGCGGCCATGGATCCCGAAGGCCTCCCGGTCGCCGCGGACGAGGCGCACATTGCCCTCGGCGGTGATCCGGCCGAGCGCCTTGCCGCGCTCGGACTGCAGGACCAGTCCGGTGTGCACGGGCAGGTCGGCGGCCTCGGGGACGTAGAGCGTCTCCTCTCCGAAGAGCAGATCCACCTGTTCGGCGGAGAGGGGCAGTTCCGACATGCCCGTCCAGCCGGAGTCGGTGGCGGCGAGCTCGGCGCGGTACTCCTCCGCGAGGAGGCCGACCGAGGATGCCTTGATGCGTAGCGGCAGGTCCTTGGAGACGACCGTGACGTCGTACCCCTCGGCCTGGAGATTGCGCGCGACCGCGAGAATCCGTGAGTCGTTGTCCCCCAACCGGTAGCCGGCGGGCAGTACGCCGGGGTCGGAATGGTTGAGTTCGACGCGCAGCGTCCCGCCGAGATCCCCGAGCGGAATCGGGGCATCCAGCCGACCGTACCGGACCCGGAAGTCGTCCAGCAGGCGCAGGGCCTGCCGGGCGAAGTAGCCGAGCTCCGGATGGTGCCGTTTGGCCTCCAGTTCCGTGACCACGACGATCGGGAGCACGACTTCGTGCTCGTCGAACCGGGCCATGGCGTTCGGATCGGCCAGCAGGACGCTGGTGTCGAGAACATAGGTGCGCCTGTCGGGCATGCGGCGCTTTGTGCTGGTCACCACGGAAGGACGTACCCCCTCGGACGAGGTTGGGGTGCGACGGCGTCGCGGAGCATCCCAAAGGGAGAGGACGGACCGGGCTGCGACCCTCTTGCACGGGCCGAACGCCGGCCCTCCGCGTCAGCCGCACAGTATGTACGGTCCTTCGTGTGCAAAGGGCCTCCCGGGCGAGCGGACTCCATGCCGCTCACTTGGACACGACGTCCGCCTGGTTTTTGACCGGACGTCGACCTGTCAGGGGTATTCCCTCGAACACGCGAAGCCATGCCGCCATGAGGTGGGCGGGTGAGCCCGAGGTGATGCCCCCGACCATGGGGGTCCGGTCCCCCGATGTGGGCCGTCCGGAGACAGCGCCCCGGGCACGCGGGTCCAGGCCCACCCGCCCAAAGGGTTTCGCCCTTGAGCGCCGGACAGGCCGGGTTTTCGGACCCGCCCCGACACGCAGGCCCGGCCGGGCGGTCAGCCCCGTCCGGCGATTGCCGACGGAACCGGTGCCATCAAGGGCCGCAAACGGCAACCCCGGGCACACAGGTCCAGGCCCACCCGCCCAAAGGGTTTCGCCCTTGAGCGCCGGACAGGCCGGGTTTTCGGACCCGCCCCGACACGCAGGCCCGGCCGGGCACTCAAGCCCGTCCGGCGATTGCCGACGGAACCGGTGCCGTCGAGGGAGGCAAGTGACGACTCCGGGTACACAGGTCCAGGCCCACCCGGCCGACGGGTTCCGTGGAGGAGATGCGCGTCGTCAGCCGCCGAAGCGGCGGCCTCGGGCGGCGTAGTCGCGCAGCGCGCGGAGGAAGTCGACCTTGCGGAACGCCGGCCAGAAGACTTCGCAGAAGTAGTACTCGGAGTGCGCGCTCTGCCAGAGCATGAAGCCGGACAGCCGCTGTTCGCCGCTCGTGCGGATCACCAGGTCCGGATCCGGCTGCCCCCGCGTGTACAGGTGCTCCGAGATCAGGTCGGTGGAGACGATCTCCGCCAGGTCCTCGAAGGACGTCCCCTTGGACGAGTGGTCGAGCAGCAGCGACCGGACCGCGTCCGCGATCTCCTGCCGCCCGCCGTAGCCGACGGCGACATTGACCAGTATTCCGTCGACCCCGGCCGTGGCCTGCTCGGCCTCCTTGAGGACGGTCTGCGTGTGCGCGGGCAGCAGGTCGAGAGTGCCGACGTGGTGGACACGCCACCGGCCGTCCGCCGCCAGGTCGCACACGGTGTTCTCGATGATGCCGAGGAGCGGGGTCAGCTCGGCCTCGGGCCGGTCGAAGTTGTCCGTGGACAACAGCCACAGGGTGACGACCTCGACATCGGTCTCACTGCACCAGCCGAGAAGCTCCTGGATCTTGTCCGCACCCGCCTGGTGTCCCTGCGCGGCCGTGCCGCCGGACGCCTTCGCCCAGCGCCGGTTGCCGTCGAGGATGACACCGATGTGCTTGGGCACCTGGGCGTGGTCGAGGCGGGCCTCCACCCGGCGTGCGTAGAGCCCGTACACCAGGTCGCGCAAGTTCACTGAGTTCACCTCTCGGTTCTGTGCGGGCCCTCCCGCCCCATTGCCCGGGGTCCGGGGTCGACCCCGTGGGGATCGTCGCACCGGTCCGCAGAGTCCGTTGCTCCGCCGTGCCGTGGCAGTCCCCGAAGCCGCCACATTACTGCGCAGGCACCGCACCGGCCCAACCCGGTCTGTCACAGCTCCGTGATAAAGAGGGCAACGTGACTGATTCTTCTCTCTCCTACCGGGCCGCCGGTTCGCGCTACGACTCCATGGAGTACCGCCGCACCGGCCGCAGCGGCCTCAAGCTCCCCGCCGTCTCGCTCGGCCTGTGGCACAACTTCGGCGACGACCGCTCGCTGGACTCCCAGCGGGCGATTCTGCGCCGCGCCTTCGACCTTGGCGTGACCCACTTCGACCTGGCCAACAACTACGGGCCGCCGCCCGGCTCCGCCGAACTCAACTTCGGGAAGCTCTTCCAGCAGGACTTTGCCCCGTACCGTGACGAACTGATCATTTCGACCAAGGCCGGGTACGAGATGCACCCCGGCCCGTACGGCGAATGGGGCTCCCGCAAGTATCTGCTGTCGTCGCTCGACGCCTCACTGAAGCGGATGCAGCTCGACTACGTCGACATCTTCTACTCGCACCGCTTCGACCCGGACACTCCGCTCGAGGAGACCATGGGTGCGCTGGCCTCCGCCGTGCAGCAGGGCAAGGCGCTGTACGTGGGCGTCTCCTCGTACAACTCGGAGCAGACCGCCGAGGCAGCCGCGCTGCTCAGGGAGATGGGCGTGCCGGCCCTGATCCACCAGCCGTCCTACTCGATGATCAACCGCTGGACCGAGGACGACGGGCTGCTCGACACGCTGGAGGAGGCCGGCATGGGCTGCATCTCCTTCGTGCCGCTCGCCCAGGGGCTGCTCACGAACAAGTACCTGAAGGGCATCCCGGAGGGTTCGCGCGCCACCCAGGGCAAGTCCCTCGACCCGGATCTGCTCTCGGACGAGGTGATCCGCCGGCTGAACGGGCTGAACGACATCGCGCAGCGGCGCGGCCAGTCACTCGCCCAGCTGGCGCTCACCTGGGTGCTGCGGGACAGCCGGATGACGTCGGCCCTGATCGGCGCTTCGAGCGTGAAGCAGCTGGAGGAGAACGTCGCGGCGCTCGCCGGACCGGCACTGTCGGCCGAGGAGCTGAAGGAGATCGACACCTTCGCCGTGGACACCGCCGGCACCAACATCTGGGCCGGACGGGGCTGAGAGTCCGGCCTTCGCCGGACGGGTACAAAAAACGGGCCGGTCCGTGGGGGGGGGATACGGACCGGCCCGAGGGGGGGTTTCCACCATAACCCTTCGTAAGTGATGCTGCGTGCCACGCCACTCGATAATTACTCTCCGAATTCGGTGGACTCCGGTCCGAGCACGGCACCCGGGGGGCGGATGAGGCGGGTGCGCTGCCGGAGGCGTCGGCTTGACGCCGGACACTCCCGGCCGGAGGTCAGTGACCGCCCTCCGGCTTCACGCAGCCGGTGCCCTCGATGGAGCGGCCGTGCGCCTCGGCCCTGACCTGGCCGCGGCTCGCGCCGTCCACCGCGCCGTACACCACGCCTTCGAGGCAGATCGGGCCGTTGTTGATCAGGTACGTGTGGTTGTGGCCCCAGGAGCTGGTCGTGATGGCCCTGGAGGTGTAGCCCAGTCCGGTGAGGACCTCGCGGACACCGGAGTCGGTGGTGTGCGGGTCCTGGGCCGCCGGGGTCAGCGCCTCCTTGATCCGCGCGGTCCGGGCATCGGCCTCGGCCCGTTCGGCCGGGGACAGTTCGCGCGCCTGCTGGAAGGCGTGGTTCTCCTTGTAGTGCGGCGCGCCGTCCACGGTGCCGGGTTCCTGGTACGGACTCGCGCCGGCGGGCGGGGAGCCGGACGCCGTGACAGGTGCGGAGGCGCTCGTGGCAGCCGGGCTCGTGGGCGCGGTCGTCGTCGTGGCGGAGGCAGAGGCAGTGGCCGGGGCGGCGGCGGTCGGTCCGGCGCTCGGAGTCCGCCCTTTCCCGCAGCCCGCCAGTGCCGGAGCCAGGAACAGCACCGTCGCGCCGATCAGGACCGCAGCTGTACGTCTCGCGGAGGTCATGGGCCGAGTATGGGACAGCATCTGACCTAATGGGCCGCTAGTTTCCGAATCATGACGACCCGAGCAGCAACCGTGACCTGGACCGAGGCGAACGCACGCCGGATCGAGCGCCAGGGTCTCTCCGCCCCTCTGGCCGCCTCCCCCGCCGACGCCGTGGCGGCGATGCTCGCCGCACACGCGCAGGTGCGGTCCGCCGCCGAGCTGTCCGTCGGGCTGCGGCTGACGGGCGGGACGCGTGCCGACGTACGCGCCGCGCTGTGGACCGACCGCACCCTGGTCAGGACGTACGGGCCGCGCGGCACCGTACATCTGCTGCCTGCGGCCGAACTGCCGATGTGGACCGGCGCGTTGTCCGCCGTTCCCACCAGGGCCGGTCCGTTCCCGGAGGACGTCCGGATGAGTCCCGGGCAGACCGAGGAGGTCCTGGCGGCGATCGGCGATGCGCTGACGGGCGCCGAGCTGACGATCGACGAGCTGTCCGACGCGGTGGTCGCCCGCACGGGTCCGTGGGCCGGGGAGCGGGTGATGCCCGCGTTCCAGGAACTGTGGCCGCGCTGGCGGCAGGTGATACATCTGGCGGGCCACCGCGGTGTGCTGTGCTTCGCCCCGGACCGGGGCCGGAAGGTCACGTACACCAACCCGGGCGCCACTGCGCTCGACCGTCCGGCGGCGCTCGCCGGACTCGTGCGGCGCTATCTGTACGCGTACGGCCCCGCCACCCCTGCGCACTTCGCTAAATGGCTCGCAGCGCCGAACAGTTGGGCGGTGTCGGTCTTCGCGGAGCTGGCCGGGGACGGGGCGATCGAAGAGGTGGCGTACGAGAGCCCCCGAGGCGGCGGTACGGCGTGGCTGGTGGCGGGCGACACCGGATTCCCCGCCGGACCGGCGCGCGGGGTGCGGCTGCTCCCCTATTTCGACGCGTTCGCCATCGCGTCCCAGCCGCGCGAGCGGTTCTTCCCCGGCGCGGCGTACGAGCGCGCGCTGGCACGCGGCCAGGCGGGGAACTTCCCCGTGCTGCTGATCGACGGAACGGTCACCGGAGTCTGGCACCAGCGCCGCTCGGGCCGCCTGATCGCGGTGACCGTGGAGCCGCTGTCCCCGCTCACCGCCGCGCAGCTACGGGGGTTGGAGGAGCAGGTGGAGCGGGTGGGGGCGGTGCTGGAAGGGACGGCCGAGCTGACGGTGGGGAAGGTGACGGTGGGGCCGCACGCGTAAGGTCTTTCGTCTGGATCGGGCCGGGATCGGGGAGCGGCCCGCCGCGTGGCGGCTGGTGCCGACGTGGTGCGTGCCGCCACAGGGCGGAGGCGGGAGCCCACGCTATGGGGGTCCCCCATGCCTTGAGGGCCACGGGGAGTCGGCGACCGACGACCACGCCGCAGATATGCGTGCCGGACCCCGCGAGCCCGGCATGATCCGCACGAACGGCCCCACGCGCTACGTGGCCGCTTCCGCGCCGCGGTGGCCCCGGGTGAAGCGGATCACCACCGTGTCGCCGCCGATGACGACGAACCGCCCGCCCTCGCACCGGATGACGGCCTCGTGCACCTCGCCGCGCTCGTCCCGGCGCTCCTCGGTGCGGGTGACCGTCCACCCGCCCGCGGGCGGTTCCGGCAGGTGTGGCATGGCGGAGAACCCCCACTGTCCTGCGGGTACGCACCAGTCGGGCAGCTGCGGCCAGGTGCCGGGACCGACATGCAGGGTCCAGTCGGAGGCGCAGGTCAGAAGCACCGACTGGCCGTCGGAGAGCAGGAACTCGACGGCCTCCGGTTCCCCCATCCGTCCCTCCGGCCGGTAGAAGAGGCCGAGGACGCCGGTGATCCGTGCCCCTCTGAGCCATTCGGAGTCCCCTCGTCGCGGGCTGCGGAAGGCTTCCTCGTCGTGCTCCACCCTCATATGGCCTGCTCCTTCCCCGTGCGCTCACCGCCCAGGGTCGCATCATGTGGGCGTACGTCGGTGGAGGGGGAGGGCGTGGGCGGCGCTGACCGCCTACCGCGGCTTGCGGGCCTCGATCAGGAAGCGGGTGGTGTGCGCGACGAACGGCCCCTCGGTCTCGATGAGGTGGTGCAGGGCGGCCAGCTGCGGCCGGTACTGCTCGACCGTGAAGCCGGGCACCATCCAGATCACCTTCCGCAGGAAGTAGACGACGGCGCCGATGTCGAAGAACTCGGTACGCAGTGTCTCCAGCCGCAGATCGACGACCTCCAGCCCGGTCGCCTCGGCCGCGGCGCCGGCCTGTTGCGGGTCGCGGCCGCCGCGCACCCCGGGCGGCTGCGGGCCGAGGAAGTACTCGACGAGTTCGAAGACGCTCGCCGGACCGACCTGCTGCGAGAAGTACGTGCCGCCGGGTCGCAGGACGCGTGCGATCTCCGTCCACCAGGTGGTCACCGGGTGACGGCTGGTCACCAGGTCGAAGGCGGCGTCCCCGAACGGCAGCGGCGGCTCGTCCGCATCGGCGACCACGACGACGCCGAGCGGGTGCAGGCGGGCGGTGGCGCGGGCGATGTTCGGCGGCCAGGACTCGGTGGCGACGGTGAGCGGAGGCAGCTTCGGGGCGGAGGCGAGGACCTCGCCGCCGCCGGTCTGGATGTCGAGGGCGGCGTGGGCCCGGCCCAGCCGCTCCCCCATGGCCCGCGCGTAGCCCCAGGAGGGGCGTTGTTCGGTGGCTCGGCCCTCGAGCCAGGAGAAGTCCCAGCCGTCGACGGAGACGGCATCGGCCTCGGCCACGAGCGCGTCGAAGCGTGCGCGTTCCTCTTCGGGTGTTCCAGGCATACGGGGATGGTGTCACCGGTGCACCCGCGGACGCGACCGGATTCCGGGTGCCCCGTACCCGGCGGTCCGTGAGCGGTACGACGGGTTACGGCCTCCCCCCACGACAGGGAGTGGATCAGCGAGCGGCGTCATGCGGCTTCGACGGCAAGGCGGAGGACGGAGTCGACGCGGAGCGCCGGTGACCGACGACAACGCCGCAAACGGAGTCGCAGGGCGTCGGGAGCCGACTCCCTGCCGTGGGGGAGGCTGTCAGGCGGCGAGGCCGCCCAACAGGAGCCCGAGCAGGGCGCCCCCGATCATGAACGGCCCGAACGGGATGCCCGTCTTGCGTCCGGCCCGTCGCAGGATCATCAGCCCGAACCCGTACACCGAACCGAACACGAACCCTGCGAACCCTCCCGCGCAGACGATCGCCCACCCGTACCAGCCGAGGGCCACGCCCAGCGACAGGGCGAGCTTGACGTCGCCGAAGCCCATCCCGTTCGGGTTGATCAGGAAGAGCAGGAGGTAGAAGCCGCCGAGCGCGAGGCCGCCGAGCAGTGCGGAGGTCCACGATCCGGCATGCTCCGGAAGCAGCGCCGCACCGCCCAGGAGCAGCGCGGCCGCGCCGGCGAGCGGCAGCGTCAGCTGGTCGGGCAGCCGGTGGACGCGGCGGTCGATGGTGGCGAGAAGCACGGCGACAGGGGCGAGCAGCAGCCAGACGACGAGCTCGGGGCGGAGTCCGGTGGCCGCGGCCAGGGCGGTACAGCCGAGGGCGGTCACGACGGGGGCGAGGAGGGAGGGGGCGTAACGCTCAGCCGTTCTCCCGGCCTCACCCCTGCCCGCATCCGGCACGGAAGCGGCAACCGCCGCCGCCCGCGGAGCCGTCCGTACCCCGGCACACGCAGTGCACCGGGGAGAACCGAGCCAGCCGCGGGCCACCCCGCCGAAGGGGTGGCCGGCGGGGCAGGTGTCCCGCCATGCGTCGTCCGGTTCGACCGAGAACCGGTAGGCGGCGCGAGGGACCAGCAGTCCGGTCGCGGCGCCCCAGAGCGCGGCGACCCCCAGCAACATGGCGAACACGGAACCGACCCTAGGCCGGTGGACGCGCACGGGTCATGGGCCCAGGGGCCCACTGCGTACGGTTCCGGGCCCAGCGGCGGTCACCGGGCGCTACGGTCGTGGCCATGGGTCAATGGCGCAATGGAAACGGGACGTTGACGGTCACGGACCGGGAGGGCGGACCGGAGCGGGAGGTGCCGCTGCGGATCGCCGCCTCGTACCGGGCACGGTCCAAGGGGCTGCTCGGCCAGGACGGGATCGACGGGGCGCTGATGATCACCCCGTGCGGGAGTGTGCACACGTTCCGGATGCGGTTCGCGATCGATGTGGCGTACCTGGACCGGAAGTTCAACGTCGTGGCGGTCCACACGATGAAGCCGGGGCGGCTCGGGATGGTGCGGCTGCGGTCGCGGCACGTGATCGAGTCGGAGGCCGGGACGATGGAGAAGTGGGGGCTGCGGCCGGGGGCCCGGGTGCGGGTCGTCCAGACCTCCTGACGCGGGGACCGGGGTCAAGGGGGCCCGGGAGGGTCCGCTTCGCCGCCCGCCGCGCCGGGCCCGGTCCGGGCGGTCGCGGCGGGTGATGGCGTACGGCTCAGGAGGCCGGGCGGCGTGTGCCCAGGCCGCGGCCGACGAGCGGGGTCACCGTGCGGATCAGTTTCAGCTGGGTGGAGCGCAGGACCTTCACCGTCGTGTCGTCGGACCAGCCGGTGGTCGTGGACCATTCGTATCCCGAGCCGACCACCTCGCTGGCGAACGCCAGCTCCGTCGCGAGCAGGGCCCGCGCCCAGTCCATCGGTTCCAGGGGCTCCTTGGCCGCAAGTGCCGTACGGATCCGGGCGCCTCGCCGGTTCAGGTCGTCCGCGTCGTCGAAGCCCATGGCCACGGCGAACTCCTCCGTGCACCGCGCGGGGCCGCTCCACTCGACCAGGCCCTGTTGCAGGAGCCGGGACTCCTCATCGGTCAGCGTCAGCTGTTCCGCCGTCTGCACGCCAGTCGTCACCCTTCCACCCTTCCGGGAGCCCGCCCGGCCCCGCGGTCGTTGTGCGTACGTGGGTGCCGGCGGAACATTCAGAACCTCAGGGATGCAACGCTAACGACCCATCGGCGGGGCCGTCTTGGGCCCCAGGGCTCATGCCGGGGCCCAGCCGGAGCCGTTGCGGAAGCATCGGGACGGTCGTTTCGCAGGTCCCGTGGCCGGCCGACGCCCGAACCCATGAGATCGCCGGCGAAGACGATCTTCACGGCCGGCCGCGTCCGCGCCCGGTCCACCGGAATCGATCGCCGGATCCATACCCACCTCACAGGGCGCCGAATTCGCCGCCACCGCCGCGCGCTTGGGCCCGGCTTTGGGGCCAAGGGCCCAGGTCACGCGGCCAGTTCGCCCGTACGCTCACGCCACACCCGAGGTTCGGTCAGCGGGGCACGAGCAGGGCGAGTGAGCGTCGGACAGGGAGAGCCGTGAGCAGTGGCGGGGGCTGGGGACACGGAAGCGCAGGCCGCATACCGCCGGGGCAGGGCCCCGGCCGGCCGGGCGGTGGTGACGGCCCCGGCTGGAACGGCGGAGCCCGGAGCAGCGGCGGTGCGTTCTTTCCGCTGACGCGCAGTTGGGCCGTCGGCGCCCTCGTCTACATCGTCGCCGGCTTCCTGGTGAGCCGCGGGCTGGTGGAGACCCTCGCCACCGGTGAGCGGCTCGAGGAGTTCACCTGGCGGCTGAGCCTGCTGCATGTGCCCAGCGTCATCACCTCTCTGCTCACCGTCCTGGCCGCCGCCCGCGTCCTGCCCGAGGAGCAGCGGGAGTCCCGCCCGGTGTATCTGGCCGCCGGCCTGGGTGTGCCGGTCGCCGGACTCGCGTACGGCCTCTTCGTTTCGTGGCATCTCGTCGGCATCGAGGGCGTGTTGATGCCGCTCGTGGTGCTGGTCACCGGTTCGGCCGCCGGGCTGGCCGTCGACCGGCTGCTGGAGGAGGACGACAGCACGGAGTCCGTCACCCGGAACTCGTACTCATGGCGGGACAGCGGTGCCACCGCCATGGAGTACCTCGGGGTGATCGTCCTCGTCGTCACGATGATCGGCGCGATGGCGATGGCCGGTGTCGGCGGTCAGATCGGCGAGCGGATCCGGTGTGCGATCAGTTCGCTCGGTGGCGGCGGTGGCGGGTGCACCGCCGGTGGCAACAACCCGGTCGCGAAGCCGAAGACGGATGCCGACTACGAGCCCAGGCTCTGCCAGATCTCCAGCGTCTCCGACACGGTGGGCGGCAAGGTCAAGATCGGCTGGTTCGAGTGGGGCAACGAGTACGGCTTCCAGCAGAAGGTCAGCCAGGCCAAAACGGATGTGAACGGGGACGGCAAGGTCGACGAGAACGACAAGCTGGTCTACATGACGTTCACGGACGCCGCGTCCGTCGGCGCCACCGCCAGTACCCCCGGCTTCAAGCTCGGCAAGCTGGGCAAGGCGGATGTCGACGTCGGCGGCGGCGTCAAGATCACCAACGGTGACACCTGGGTCTTCAAGAGCGAGGAGGACGCCAAGAAGATGCGGGACGACATCGAGGAAATGAAGATGTGGGAGACCTCCACGAAGTACAGCGGCGCCTACGGCGGTAACTGGTACTCGGGGATGAAGTGGGCGGACAAGAAGGAGGACGTCGAGAAGCAGATCGGCAACAAGAAGATCTCCTACTCGACGATCGGCCTCAATGTGTACGCGGACGGTGGTCTGGGCATCAGCGCGGGCGACGAGTCCCAGCTCGGCGCGAAGCTCGGCGGCAAGGCCAAGTTCTCCCCGGAAGTGACCATCTCGAAGGACGACGTCAACGGCAACGAGTCGTACACCTACACCGCCAAGCTCGAACTGGAGGGCAAGGTCAGCGGTTCGGCCGGCCCGCTCACCGGTACGGCCGGCGCGAAGGGCACCCGTACCGGGGCCATCACCGTCACCCGTGACCAGAAGACCGGCAAGATCGTCCGTATCGACATGACGAAGACGGTCGATACGGGCTCCACGTCCGGCAAGGGCGAGGCCAAGGGCGACAACGGCAAGAAGGACGGCGACAAGCGCGGCGGCAAGGCGGGCGCCACCGACTCGTCCGGCGACACGGGCATCGAAGTCCAGACGAACTCGATCGTCTTCGGCAAGGACACCGACAAGGCGACCGAGGACAAGCGGGCCATCGCCGAGCAGTGGCTGGACGGCAGCGGCAACAACACCGCTCCGTTCGAGTACATGTTCGGCGACAAGTCCCTGCAGCAGAAGCCCGACGGAACCGACCCGTTCGACCGGATGATGTTCCAGGACGGTCTGTCGAGCACGATGCAGTACCACGGCGAGACGGACGCCCAGGAGTTCGGCTTCGAGGTCTCGCTCGGCATGAGCCTCGGACTCTCCCTCTCGGACGAGCACAAGAAGGAGACACTGACGGACGCGCAGTTCCTCGGAGCTCCGCAGGGCGACAAGCGCACGTTCCTCCCGTACAGCTACTGCGCGAAGTGAGCCCCGTACGCAGCACCCCGCACAACGAAAGGCGATGACGGCAGTGAGGAAGTCCCGGACGTCCGGCGCGGTTGTTGTCGCCGCCCTCGGTCTCACCCTGCTCACCGGCTGCGGCTCCTCGGACGCCGCCGCCGTCCCGGACGGCTGGGGCACGCTCGACACCAGGAGCGTGTCCGTCGGCTACCCCGAGGACAAGGGCTACAAGGAGCAGTCCGCCGCCGACCGCAACAAGAACAACGCGGCCGTCGCGCTCAAGGAGGAGGGCGGGCTGCGCACCGGCATGGTCTCGGTCCAGCTCGACTTCGCGACCGGCATCGACGACGCGAGCGAGGCCGCCTCCGCGGCGGGCGCGGGCATCGGCCTCGGTGCCACCCGCAAGGGCACCACCGACGTGCGGCTCGCGGGCGAGGAGAGCGCCCGCGAGGCGCGTCGGATCGACTACGAGTTCACCTCGTCCGGCAAGGAGCAGACGCCGGCGAGCGGCACCCGGATGACGGGGGTCGTGGTGGCGGGGGTCGATTCGAAGGACGTACCGTTCGCCATCCGGATCAATGCGGTGAAGGGCTCGCTGAGCGCTCAGGACCTCGACGCGTTCGTGGACTCGATCACCGTGAAGTAGCGGGTGGAGGACTGGCGTTCATGGATGTACTGCCCGGCGGGAACGCCACTTTCCTGCTGCTGTTCGGCCTGTTCCTCGGTGCGTTCGCCGTACGGTCGGCGCTGCGGCTGAGCCGCGTGCTGAGCCTCGTGCGGCACGGGGAGCGGGCCGAGGGGCGGTGCGCGGAGCGCCGGGTCGTGGACCGGGGGGCGGACCGGGAGCGGAGCTATGCGACGGAGTACGTGTTCGCGTTCCGCACGCTCGACGGCCGCGAGGTCGAGTTCGTCGACCATGCGCCGGGCCCCTTCGGCTTCGAGGTCGGGGCGCCGGTCCGGGTCTCGTACGATCCGGCGGACCCGGAGAAGCGCGCCACGGTCGCCGGGCCGCGGGCCTGGGGTCCGGTGCTGATGCCCGCGGTGTTCGCGGTGGTCCTGGGGGTGTTCGCGGTGGGGCTGCTGGTCGGGTTCGCGGCGATGCGGGGCTGGGCCTGACAGCCGCCGTCCGGACCGACCGTCCGGCCTCACGTGGATGAGCGTGTCCCGCCGCTCGCGTCGTGGCTGCGTTTCGGTCAGCGGGCCCCACTCCGGTCCGATCCGATCCGATCCGATCCGATCCGATCCGGTCCGGTCCGGTCCGGTAGCAGGAAGCCACCGCTTGCCGTCCGTCGTGAACCGGGTCCCGGTCTCGCCGCGGATCCACACCACGCCGCGCCGGTCGACCGCCCGTTTCACCTCCGCCGACGCGCGCATCCACCCCACCGGCCACGATCGCGGCGGCCCCGGCTACTCCACGTCGTCGTCTTCGTCGTCCTCGTCGAAGTCGCCCAGCACGTCGGAGAGGTGCTGGGCGATGGGGTTGCCCAGCTCGTCCTCGGTGCAGAACAGTCCGTGCACGGCGCCCATCGGATAGATGGCCTCCTCCGTGTCCTCACCCGGCATCCCCACGCAGGGGTCGTCGATGACCCCTGCCGGATCCGCCTCCCCGAACAGGGAGGGCAGTTCGGCGCCCTTCACGGCGAACGGCTCGAACTTCCACACCGCCCCCTGGGTGCGGCACACCACTTCCCCGATGTACCAGCACGCCCCTTGAAGGAATGCGTCGCGTCGCGCTGTGAGAGTCTCCGCGTCGCTGTCGTACCGGCTGCGGATGAGGTCCTCCAGCACGTCCAGGGATCGGGGGGAGAAGTCCCATGTCCCGGGGGTGCCGGTGGCCTCGACCCAGTGCTCGAAGCTCCGGACGCGTTCGGCCAGCCACGCCGACAGGTCGGGGTGGGTCTGCGGGTCGATGCCGTGGTCCGTGCGATCAGCCATGCCGCCCACTGTAGACAGGCTCCCGGACCATGGGGACGAACTGGGCGCCGTATCAAACCAGTTGACACGCCACGCCTCAACAACCCGTTGTCTCAGCCGACGCATGAGGTTCTAGGGTGCGGGGCTGGACGGTGGCAAGCACGGGGGCCCGCACCGTCCAACTCCGTGTCCCATGAGCCCCTCACAGGGACGGACACTTGAGTACCTCCATACGATTCCGGCTGGCCGCCTGCTTCGCCACCGCTGCCGCAGCCGGACTCATCGTCACCGGCCTGCCCGCCTTCCAGGGCACAGCCGACGCCGCACCGGGCAAGATCCGCTGCGATGAGAAGTTCCTCCAGGATGGCGTACAGGTTCGGCAGCCACTTGCGGCCTGCCGGGGTGCCTCCTTCGCCGTGACGAGCGCGCACCTGGCTCTTACCCCGGACGCCCACCGGGGCGCAGTCCCCCCTCATCGCATCAAGACCAGTGGGCCGGGTAGCTCGCGTTCTGCGGCGGGGCGTTTGCACTCGGGTGGGCAGTCCTCCGCTCGGGCAGACATCGATGGTCCACATCCTGTATTTGCCACACAGGGGACAGAAGAGGCCCCTGGCCAGCGGTGACGCCTGCCAGGGGCCCTTGACGCGATCAGCCTGCGTCAGCCGTCGGACTCCGACGACGGGATGTAGGCGCCCGGTACGTCGTTCGGCACGTAGATCTTGCTCTCGCCGGGGTACGGCTTGGTCCAGTTGTGCGTCTCGTACCACGTGAAGTGGTTCATCTGCGCGGGGTTCGCGAAGTCGGGCACCGCGTTGGGCCCGGTCAGCCGCTGGTGCGACTTCCAGTTGTCCCACTTCGCCGCGAGTGCCTGCTTGGCTGCCGGCACCTTCGCCGACGGCGCGGGTGCCGCGCTCGGGTTCTGCGGCGCCGGGGTGTCCAGGCCGCAGGCAGGCGGGGTCTTCAGACCATCGGTCAGCGAGGTCCGGTTGGGCAGAGCGGTGAACGGCGTGAAGTCCGCGTGCTGGGTGAACGCCCCACGCATCGGGCTGGCCGCGCTGTCCTTCTGGTTCATCGGGTGGATCCCGAGGATCTGCTCGATGGTCCGGATCATCGTGATCTGCGAGTAGTAGCGGCTGTCGACCTTGCCGTGCTGCGCCCAGGGGCTGATGATCTGGATCGGGGCACGGTGGCCGTCGACGTGGTCGAGGCCGGCCTGGGAGTCGTCCTCGACGACGAAGATCGCCGAGTCCTTCCAGTACTTGCTGTGCGAGATCTCGTCAACCATCTTGCCGACCGCGAGGTCGTTGTCCGCGACCGCAGCGGCCGCGTTCGACGGACCACCGGTGTGGTCGTTGGAGAACCAGAACATGTTCAGGTTCGCCGGACCGTTCTTCTCGAAGTCCTGCTTCCAGATCTCGTGCTTGTAGACGTCCGGGACGTCCATGTCGAACTTAGGGAAGCCGGGCACCGACACCTTGTTGAGCGACGGGATCGCCGAGCCCGTTTGTATGGGGTAGGCGGTCTTCTGCCCGGTCGCGTCCATGTTCTTGGCGTCGCAGTACAGGTTCTGCCAGCTCGCGCCGGCCGGCTTGCTCTCGAACGACTGGAACTGGCCGAAGTCCCGCACGGTCTTCCCGGCCGCCTGCGCACCGGTCCAGATGAAGCCGGACTTCTGGTGGCCGAGAGCGTCGTCCTGGGTGTCGTAGCTGCGCTTGTACTCACCGGCCGAGGACTCGGTGTACTCCGGGTTGTCGGCCTGCATCAGCCAGTTGTGACCCTCGGCGGAGTTCGTGCCGATGTCGTACGTGTTGTCGTACAGCCCGAACTGCCGAGCCAGCGCGTGCTGGTTCGGCGTCACGTTCTCGCCGAACTGCGCCAGCGACTGGTCTCCGTTGCCCTGCGGCATGTCACCGAAGACCTGGTCGTAGGTCCGGTTCTCCTTGACGAGCAGGAAGACGTGCTTGATCGTCGAGGGGTCGCCGAGCTTCACCGGGACCGGCACCGGCTTCGCGTCGCCCTTGCCCTTGGCCAGCTCGACCGAGTTGCCGTTCCAGCCGTTCTGCTTGAAGACCTTGCCGGTCTCGGACTTGATGACGCTGTCGTCCGGCAGCGTGAACTGCGTCAGGCTCGACGTCGTGTCGTGGGTGCCGTGCCCGCCCTTGTTGGTGGGGCGGCGGGCGTCGATACCACGGGTGTTGGAGACGACCACGTTCTTGCCCACGGTGGTGATCTCCGCGGGGAAGTAGTCCGTCGGGAGCAGGCCGACGTAGCTGGCCGGCTCCTGCGGGGTCTTGTACCGGTAGACGGCGACCGCGTTGGCGCGGCCGAGCGTCACCAGCAGGTGGCCGTCGTCGGTGAGCGTCACCGCGTTGGGCTCGTAGCCGACCGACGCCTCGGGCCACGGCTGGGTGGTAATGGTCTGCACGACCTTGTCGTTGGCGGTGTTGATGACCGACACGTCGTTGTCGGCGGTGTTGGTGACGAACACCGCCCTGTTCTTGGCGTACACGGCGGTCGGGTGCAGGCCGACGTCGATGGCGCCGACGGCGGCGGACGGGTCGGCCAGGTTGATGACGCTGACCGTGCCGGTGGTGGTGGCACCGGTGTCCGGGTCGGCCGGCACCTGGGTGCCGTAGGAGTTGATCGTGGTGTCGCCTGCCTTGGCCGGACGCCCGCCCTCGTTGCTGACGTAGAGCTTGTTGCCGACCATGGCGATGCCACGGGGGGCGTTGCCCACGGTCCAGCTCTGCTTGATGGTCCCGGTCGCCGCGTCGATGGCGACCACCCGGTTCTGGCCGTTGACCGCGGAGTACACGGTGGAGCCGTCGGCCGAGAACACCGCCGCACCCACCAGTGCGCGCTTGGAGCCGTCGGCCGGGATCCGGATGAACGTCGGGTTGGAGAGGGTGCCGTCCGGGTTCACGGTGAACTTGGTGTAGCCGTCGGTCTGGCCCAGCCACAGCTGCGAACCGTCGGGCGAGTACGTGGGGCCTTCCTGGCCCACGTCGTTGCCGCTGATGCGCAGGTCCGCCGACGCGTTGTTGCCGACGCGCTGCTTCACCTGCCCGGTCTTGAGGTCCATGACGACCAGCGCTATCCCACCGTCGGTGACCGAGGCCGCGAGGTGGGTGCCGTCCGGGCTGACCGAGGACGACATGATCTTGCCGTCGTTGATGACGGTGCGGCTGCCGTACGGGGCGATGTACTGGTCGGCGGAGACGACCTGGCCGTCAGCGGTGACCTGGCCGACCTGCTGGGTTCCGAACTGGTGCGTCTGGGCAACAGCGGTGCCCGTGACGGCGAGAGCGACAGCGATGCCCGCCGTTACCAGAGTGGTCCGGCGGCCGACGCGTCGACCGAAAAGGCTGATCTGATCCTTCTCGTTACTCCGACGCTGCCGTGTTACCTGCATGGAATTATCCCTTCGGGGTGGTGTCGAGCAGTTCGACGTTGCTGTCGAACTGCCAAAGCGGGTTCGGTGCGTCCCCGGTCGGGGTGCGCACCAGGAAGTAGCCGTTCACTTCCTTCGGTCCGTCGCCATCGGCCACGAACCGCCCGTCTGAGGCGACGTCAAGCTGGTAGATGGCCGTCCCTGCGGCCGCGACGCCGGGGAGATGCCAGGTGACGACGCAACGCCAGTCGTTGCCCGGCCCATGGGCGGCGACCTGGCCGGCGCCCTTGTTGCACGCCGCCGTGGCCCGCAGCTGCGCCTCGGTGACGTCGGGGCGGTTGAGCTGCTTGGTCTGGATGCGGTAGAGGTGGGCGAACGCCGTGGCGACCGACCGCTGGACCTTGTCCTGCTCGATTCCGGAACCCATTGACGGCGTCGCCACGGCGACGACCGCGACCGTGAGGACGCCCAGTCCGACCAGCGGCAGGACTCCGGCGGTGACCGCGCGGCGCCCCGAGCCGTCGTAGGTCGGGTTGGTGAAGTCGCGCCGCAGGAAAAGCAGGTACGCCAGCGCTGTCGCGATCACGGCCCACACCAGGCTGACCGCGATGCCGATCAGGAGCGGGCCGAGCTGTGCCGGGCTGGTGAACAGACCGTTCCAGGCGATGAAGGCGTAGCCGGGCATGGCGAGGCGTACGGCCACGGGCAGCGGCAGCATCTGGGCGAGCTGCATCACGAGCGCGACGAGCGCGGGCAGCAGCAGCCCCATCGGGGACCGCCCCAGCGCGACCGACCCGAGCAGTCCGATCGCGGCGAGGGCCACCGTAGGGGCGAGCACGCACACCCAGGCGAGGAGGACCCCACCGGCGGTCTCCGACGGCGTCAACAAGTGGCCGTCGAGTCCGACCAGCGGCTGGTTGCCGACCGCCATGACCCCGCCGACCGCGCTGGAACACGCCATCCCCGCCACGAGCAGCAGGATGACGGTGAGGCTGGCCAGTGTCTTCGCCACGAAGATCCGCCGAGGCGACCGGACCGCCACCAGCAAGTGGCGCCAGGTGCCGAGCCGGTCCTCGGACGCGAACACGTCGCCGGCGACCAGTGAGGTCAGCAGCGGGAGCGCCCAGGTGCCCGCGAAGCCGAGCACCACCAGCGATCCGGCCCACCCCGTGGCGTGCATCCAGCGACCGAAGAGGGTGTCGGAGGGGAGCGAGCTCTGCTGGCTCACCGCGGCGACGAAGAGCGCCGGCGCGATCCAGCAGGCGAGAACCACCAGTCGGATACGCCATTGCGAGACCAGTTTGACCAGCTCGAAGCGATAGCTGCGCGCCACCGAAACGGGGGTGACCCCAGCAACCGCAACGTCGTCGTCAGTAATGGTCGCGGTCATCGGCCGGCCTCCTGCTGCTGCTCGGTGAGGGCAAGGAACGCGGCCTCGAGCGGCGACACGACGGGAGCGAGCTCGCGCACCGCGATGCCCCCGTGTACGAGCCGCACCACCAGTTCGTCGAGGGCAGGCACCAGCGCGCGCACGACGAGTACCTCGGCGCCGTGCCATGCGCCGGCGTCGTCGACGACGCCGATGCCGGCCATGTCGACAGCCAGCTCGCGGGCGGCCTGCGGGTCGGAGGTGAGCAGCCGGTAGTCGAGTTCACGGTTCTCGGCGGCGAGCTTGCTCAGCGGGCCTGAGAAGACGATCCGTCCGGTGGCGAGGATGGTGACCTCGGAGCACAGTGCCTCGAGGTCGTCCATGCGGTGGCTCGAGAGCACGACGCTGGTTCCGTCCGCCGCGAGCCGGGTGAGGACACCGTGTATCTGTTTCTTGCCGGCCGGGTCGAGACCGTTGGAAGGTTCGTCGAGCACGAGCAGTCGGGGTCTGGTGAGCAAGGCGGCGGCCAGCCCGAGCCGCTGACGCATGCCGAGGGAAAAGCCGCGGGCCCGGTCGTCGGCGACATCGGTGAGCCCGACCTGGTCGAGCACGTCGTCGATCCCCGTTGTCCGCGCGTCGCGGCCGCGGAGAGCGGCCAGCGCGGCGAGGTTCTGCCTGGCGGTGAGCGAGGGGTAGAGACCGGGTCCGTCCACGAAGCCGGTGACACCGTCGGGAGCGGCGAGCGCCCGCCCGACCGGCGTACCCAGGATCTCGAGGCGGCCGCTGTCGGCGACAGCCAGGCCCAGCAGGAGGCCGAGCAAGGTCGTCTTGCCGGCGCCGTTGGGTCCGACCAAGCCGTGGATCTGCCCCTGCGCCACATCCAGATCGATGCCGTCGAGTGCGACGACGTCGCCGAAACACTTGGTGATCCCACGAGCCCGGATCGCGAGGAGTGTGTCCATAAGCCCCTTCTTTCGAAACCTTCAAGGACCCTAGGGACGGCACACAACACAGGCAGGGACAACTGGTTGAACGCTCACGGAACGAGAGACGACCGGCATCCGCCGCGCCGATCCCCCGCCGATAGCCGTCGATATTTCGACCGGCACCTTTTCGATGGCCGGATCGCAGAGCCCACCAGGCCATCAGAAACGTGCGATCGCGTACATCGCCCCCCATGTCGCGCTTGTCGTGCCCATGACAAGAAATCCGTGTGCACGAAGTACTCAGCATCGAGCCAGACTTGGGCAACGCCCGGACGCACCGAGTCCGTACGAAGTACCGTGGCCCGCAATTCGGTGCGCTACCAGCACGAAGCGCGCGCCCGCGGCGCGCTGTGCGTTGTCTAGTTCACCCCCCTTCATGCCTATTCGACCCAACTGACCTAACCTCGCGTCACACTGAGCTGGGAGCCTTGCGCGGGGCACGGCGCCAGCCCGCTGCCCGATCGATGGCGGCCAGCAACGCCGGCTCCCATCCGGCGGCCGCCTGAGCCCCGCCACAACGACACCTGGCCACTGACGCATCGATTTTCGGATTAGGCCGTGTCCGGTCGATCACGAGCAGAGCCATGGCACGCCCGATGAGTTTTGTCTTCGGGGCCAGTGACACGCCAACTGCTGGAAACCGAGCGGATGACGGCGCCGGTGACCGCGCGCCTGCCGAAGCACTACTGGAACGTGGCCCGGTCGAACGGAACCGTCAGCGGCTCCAGCGCCCCGGCCGCCAGCAGCTGCCTGTTCACGTCGGTGATCGTCTCGATGCCGGGCAGCTCCGTACCACCGCGCGTGAGATCGACGACCAGGCCGCCATCTGCCGTACGGGTGTACGTCCCCGGCAGCCCCTCCGGTACGCGGTCCGCACGGCGCGGCGACAGATACACCGACCGGCCTGCGCGCGGGGCGCCGGCCCGCAGCCCGAATTCCGTCTTCACCGCGCGGAACTCCTCCCTGCTGTACGCCTCGCCCCAGTCCGGGCCCCAGCAGGAGACGAGCGCCTCCAGAACGTCCGTGGAGCGCCGCACCAGCTCCGGCGCACCGTCCGAGGCCGAGGCGAGGCCCACCACGCACGAGTCGGGCGCGCGGTTCGCCGATCCTCCCGCGGTGATGGAGACGGTCACCTTCACCGTCTCCAGCCGTCCCGACCACAGGGACGCGGTGTAGCCGATGTACGGGGCGTCCGAGTCCGGGTTGGTGCGCAGGAGATACTCCGTCAGGGCGGGCGCGCCGAGCTCGACCGGCGGTGCCGTCGGGTCGTCCTCCGCCTCCGCCGCCCGCCAGGTCCCGCAGGCATCGGCATCGATGCCGCCGAGGGTACGGAGCAGGTGCCCCCAGCGCTGGGCGAGTTCCTGCGGGTCCTCCTTCCGGACGCCCCACAGCCCGTGGACCGTGACATTCAGCAACGGGGTCTCCTCTCACGCTGCCCGGTCAGGGCTTCACCGGGGTGTGCACCACAGTAATGTCGAGGCCCCTGTCGTCGAACATGTCCTGCGCGGCCCTGGCCACGTCGGGGTCCGACATGTGCCAGACCACGGGCTTTCCGCGCGCGGCGTCGAGCTGCCGTGTCGCCTGCTGCACCCAGCGGTTGGTCGCCAGGCTGGTGAGCCGGCCCGACGCCTCGTTGTAGAACCGGGGTCCGCGGTAGCCCCACTTCGTCTCGATGTACGTCTGGTTCGCGGAGTCCCAGCCGTCGAACTCGACGGGCTTGCCGTCCATCTTGTCGAGCGGGACCTCGTACTCCTTGCCGCGCTTCACGCCGGAGACCTGCTCCTGGTAGCGGGCACCCATCTCCTGCGGGTAGGCGTACGTGTCGGCGCCCTTCGACTTCCACTTGCCGTCGCCGAGGTCCTTGGTGCCCGCCCGCGGGTTCTTGAGCTGGCCGTACCAGGACGGCTTCTCCATCTTCGCGAGCCGCTTCCGCTCGGCCTCGCGCTTGGCGTCCTTGGCCGCCTTGTCGGCGTCGTCCGCGTCCTTCTTCGCCTGCTTGGCCGCCTCGACCTCGTCGGGTGTGGCCTCACAGCCCTCGGCGCGGAAGCCGGTTCGGAAGGTGGCGTATCCGGCGTACGCGGTCCGTGTGGCGCCGGATGTCGTCGTACGTGTCGTCGTGACTGCCGTTGTGCCTGCCGTCGTGCCGGCCGTTGTGACTGCCGTCGTGCCTGCCGTCGTGCGTGCGGAGGCCGTGGTGACCGTGGTGACACCGGGCCGGATGCCCGTAGGGCCGAGGGGGCCCGCGCCGATCGGGCAGCCCCTGCTCTCGACCTTCTTCTCCAGGTCGTCGGCGTGCCGGCGCGCCTCCTTGGCCGCCTTCTCCGCGCCGCCCACATCGCCGGCCTTGGCGAGTTTCCTGGCCTTGGAGGCGGCTTCCGACGCCTTCTGGGCCAGCTCACCGAGCTTGCCGAGCTTGCCCAGCTTTCCGACCTTGCCGATCAGCTTGGCTTCGCCGTAGCCGGGGATGAAGAGCGACCCGATGTTCCAGAGACCGGTGCCGATCGCCTGGCCCTCGTTGCCGTTCTTCCACATGTCACGGACTTCGTCGCCGATGAACATGTCGTCGAGGACCTTCACGCCCGTACCGCCGGACGCCTTGGTCCAGTCCCAGACGGCGCCGAGGTAGTCACCCTTGGACCACTTGTCGCCCGCGCCCTTGGAGTCCTCGACCCACTTGTCGCCGAGGCTCTTGCCGTAGTCCATCAAGCCGTTCCACGCCTTGATGGGGTGAATGATCGTGTCGAAGGTGCCGGTGACATCGCCCCACAGGCCGTCGCCGACCAGGCCCTTGAAGAAGCCGCCGGTCTGGTGGGCGGCGCACGAGAAGAACGCTCCGACGCCGGAGGTGCAGCTCTCGTCGTCCTTCTTGTCCTGGGTGCCGTCGTAGTTGCTGTAGTCGGCGTCCGGACCCTCGGTGGGGTCCATGTCGTCGCCGCCCTCGTCGACGTCGCCGTCCTGGGTGGTGGTGTCGGTGCCGCCCGGGCCGGTGGTCCCGCCGTTGCCGCCGGTGCTGTCGGTTCCGCCCGAGGCGCCGGAGCCCTCGGTGGAGCCGCCCGAGCCGTTGGTTCCGCCCGACGCGTCGGAGCCTCCCGAGTCCGACCCGCCGGAGTCCGAACCCCCGGACGCGGCCGACCCGCCCGAGTCCGTGCCCCCGCCCGCGACCGCGCCACCCGAGTCCGTGCCCCCACCGGTCGTGCCGCCCCCGGCCTCCACGTCGCCGCCGCCCGGTGCCGGGCACGCGCTGCCGGTCAGCTGGCAGATCGCGCTCCGCATCTCCCCCGTCAGCTGGGCGCCGATCCCCGTCGCCACGAGCCCGCCGATGAGGGCCCCGACCACCAGGACCATGCCCAGGTACTCCATGGCGGTCTGGCCGCCGTCCCGGCGCCACTTGATCATCCGGGCGATGCTGAACGGCCGGTGCGGCTGCCGCTGCTCCAGGGGGAGTTCGAACCAGTCGCGGGAGGACGGACGGAACAGGAGGACGACGATCACGACCGGCATCATCAGCTGCGTCACCCCGCGCCCGCCGCCCGCGCCCAGCGTCGCCAGCGCGCCGAGGGTGAGCCAGAGGTGGACGGCGAGGAGCCCGCGCCAGATCCAGACGCCGCCGGCACGCAGGTACAGCGAGAGGACGAAGGCAAAGACGCTCGGCAGTGCCGCGTACAGCAGCAGTCCGATCAGCCTTCCGTCGACCTCGTTGATCGACGACGCCACTGTGAGCACGCCGATGCCGCCCAGGACCGCGAAGACGAACAGCGTCCGGACGAGAATCAGCACCGCCTGCAGCGGGCGCGGCAGCGACTGCCTTCCGGAACGGGCCAGGGAGACGCCGCCGTCGGCGCCGCCCGGAACTGCTATTCCGCCTGTGCCAGACACGACGAGTCCCCCAACTGGTCGGCGTGTGACCAAACTTGGGCCACTTCATTTATCCGACCACATCGCCCCGTCCAGGGCATGGGCCCCAGGGCCCAAACCCGGCCCCGAGCTCCCTGCCTGCGCCCCTACCTGCTGGGGACCTCGCTCCCGAACAGCATCCACGGCGACTGCTCGAAGGACGTCACACCGGACAACTGCGGCTGCATGTCGGCGATCTCATGCCGCACGGCAAGCGTGTCGGGCCAACTGTCGAAGAAGGTCGTGCCGTTGACGATGACCGCCCGCCAGTCGGTCGCCGCCGACGCACCCTCCCGGTCGACCACGAAACCGATGCAGAGCAGGGACGCCCTGCCGATCGCCTCCCTGATCGCGCGTACGGCCAGTTCCTGCTCGTCCCGGGACAGCCGGTACAGCCCGAATTCGAGGGAGACGATGCTGTCCCGTGTGCGGCGGATGCGCACATGGATCTCCGCGCCGCGCTTCACCCAGAGCAGGAACCCGATCTCGTCGAGCCGCTGCAGGCCCGCCAGGAGCGCGAGCTGCTCCCTGGTCACCCACGACTGGGTCATCACCGGCTCGGATCCCGGGGTGACGAGGGTGATGCGCCGGGTGGTGGGGTGGGCGATCCGCAGTCCGGCCGCATCGAGATCACCGAGCAGTGACTCGGCATCGGGGCGGCTCCAGCCAAGGTGGTACGAGTAGAAGAATCCGTCACTCATCGACGCTTCACCTCATCGGTGTGGGGGCACCTCGCCAGTACGAATGGAGCGTGAAGTTCTCCGTGCGCGCGGGCATGCCGGATTGCCGCTTCGGGGCCGCGTCGTCACGTGCCTCACGGTTGGTCGTGCACGAGCGTAATGAGCGCGCCGGAACGGGGCTTGGGCCCACGGACCCAAGTCGGCCCCAAAGGCGGCACGGGGATCGACCTGGGCGTTTTCTCCGTTCCGGTCAGCCCCTCACGCAGCCTGCGGCCGGAGGCGACCGCCCGCAGCGATGGCAGCGGTGATCACAGCTGTCGGTACCGTGCTGATCACCGAAGGCATCGCCGGGCTGCAGTCGTCGCGGCAGGCTGGGAGCACCGACCGGGAACAGACGTATGCCCGGGCACGCCCCCGCCAGAGTCCCGGGGCCCCACTCGCCGGCCTCACGGACCTCCCCCTCACACGGCCACGCGACGCCGAATACCGCCGAATAAGCCCTGCTGCACGACGACGACTGCGGATCGGTCACACGCCGGCCACAGGTCAGGATTCCTTGCCGATTCGCACCGACAGCCCGCCGCACCGCCGCCCGTACAGCGTGTTCATTCGGAATTACGGTGAGCGAATAGAGCGCCCTTAATGTGCCGCAGGCCACATGACTTGCGCCACTCTTGTGCCGATTTGAGGCATTTGCCGTGTGGAGTGGGCCATATGACGGACGTCACTATGAAGTCGGTTAGTAGATCCATCACGGCCCGTTCCGCAGCCTTTACGGCGATTCCTCAACCATTCCGTTCAGCCGGTACGAATTCGAATAGTAAAAGGGGCCCATTGACCCGCATTTCTCCTTC